>NZ_JAMPTM010000469.1 GCF_025403375.1 Frankia gtarii | reverse complement strand
CCTCCACCACCATCTGACCCGCCCAGCGCCCACCTGATCACAGGCGCCTGGGGCGCCCGCCCGGGATCCGCCCGGGCGGGCGCCCCGGCCACCCCGCGCCGGAATCGGCGTCGGCCTGTCGGAAGGATGTTCCAGATCGTGTTCGTCGAAGTCGCGTACTCCGGCGCCCTGGGGGTCCCCGGCGCCGGAGGCGGCGCGGTGACGGTCCCGGCCGGACCGGTCGAGGCACTGCGTCCGCCGCTGGCCCGCCGGGCGGTCGCCGCCCTGCCGCCGTATCTCTACCTGCTACCCGGGCTGGCCTGCCTGGCGGTGTGGACGTACAAACCGGTCGTCGAGGCCGTCCAGCTGTCCTTCTACCACTGGAACCTGCTGCCGACCTCCCCGCGGACCTACGTCGGATTCGAGAACTACCGACGGGTGTTCACGCTGCCGCAGCTGCGCGGCGCCGCCGAGAACACGCTCTGGTACATCCTCGGCCTGATCCCGTTCGCGATCATCCTGCCCACCGCGATCGCGCTGGGAATCCGGAATCTGGGCGGCCGCGCGCCCGCGACGTATCGTGCGCTGATCTTCCTGCCGATGCTCATGGCGCCGGTCGCCACGGCCGCGGTGTGGCGCTGGCTGCTGGACCCCAGGGGAATCGTCAACCACGCTCTCGGCCTCGGCTCCTACAACTGGTTGCGCGAGGAGCGGACGGCGCTGCTCGCCATCCTCGCGATCTGCGCCTGGCAGATTCTCGGCTTCGCGACCCTCGTCATCTCCGCCGGCCTGACCGGCATCAGCGCCGACTACGCCGAGGCCGCCGAGATGGACGGCGCCTCCCGCTGGCAGGTGACCCGCTGGGTGACGCTGCCACTGCTGCGCTCGACGCTGCTGTTCATGCTGCTGATGACGGTGCTGCTGTCCGCGCAGTGGACGTTCCCGCTCCTCGACATCCTCACCCAGGGCGGGCCGGCGGACTCCACCACGAACGTCTACTACCTGCTCTGGGAGTACGGCTTCCGCAGCCTCGACTCCGGTCTCGCCTCCGCCGCCGGCATCTCGTTCTTCGCCGTCTTCGCCGTCGTCGCCGCGCTTCTGGTGAAACTCGCCGACCGTTACAGCTTCGCCGACAACTGACCGCTGCCGAGCCGAGGACATAAACGATGAGCAGCATGCGGATATCCCGCCTGCGGGCCGCGACCAGCCATTCCATGCTCGCCTTGTTGAGCCTGATCAGCGTTTTCCCGGTGTACTGGATGATCGCAAGCTCGTTCCGTCGCCCCGGGGACCTCTACGACCAGTCGTTGCTGCCCTGGCCGCTGAGTGTCGGTAACTACCGGCAGGTCTTCGACAGCCTCGACGTCGCGGGCCTGCTCGGCAACACCCTCGTCATCGCCGTCGTCACCGCCGCCGGCCAGCTGGTCATCTGCCTGCTCGCCGCGTACGCCTTCGCCGCCTGGGACTTCCGTGGCCGCACGGTGCTGTTCATGGCATTCGTGGCGACCTGGCTGATCCCGTTCCAGGTGACGATGATCTCCAACTATCTGGTGCTGTCGAACCTGGGCCTGCTGAACACGCTGGCCGGCGTCATCGTGCCGAACCTGTGCTCGGCGCTGGCCGTGCTCATGCTCCGCCAGCACATGCAGGCTTTTCCGCGCGAGCTTCTCGACGCGGCCCGCATCGACGGACGCGGGTCATGGACGACGCTGTGGACGGTCGTCGTACCGAACCTGCGCCCGGCGCTGGCGTCGCTGTCAATCCTGCTGTTCATCTCCGCCTGGAACGAGTACTTCTGGCCCGCGTTGGTGCTACAGCGCGCGAACTCGGTCGTGCAGCTCGGCATCCGCGGCTTCCTCACCGCCGAGGGCGACGACTGGGGTGCGGTGATGGCCGCCTCGGGCCTGGCCTGCCTGCCGGTGTTCGCGCTGTACCTCGTCATGCAGCGCCAGGTCATCGACGCCTTCGTCCGCTCCGGCCTGCGCTGAGAACGCACAAAACCGGTGGCGGGCCCGGACGGACTGCCACCATGCTGGGCACCATGACAGCGACGCCCCCCGGCTGGGCCATGCCGGTACTCGTCGGTCGCCGCGTGCGGCTGGAACCGATGCGCACGGACCATGTCGACGGTCTGGTCCGCGCCGCCACCGAGGACCGGCGGACCTACGGCTTCACGGATGTCCCGGCGACCCCGGAGGCGATGGCGCGCTACGTGGCGGCCGCCGCCGCGGAGCGGGACCGCGGCCTGGCGATCCCGCTCGTGCTCCGGGAGCGGGGCGCCGATCCCGGCGGCTCCGGCCGGATCGTGGGCGCCACCCGTTTCCTCGACCTCGGCTTCTGGCGGCCGACGGCGGACCCGGCAGGATCTGACCCGGCGGACGCGGCAGGCCACTCCACCACGTTCCACTGGTCGACCGCGTCGGACGCCGGGACGACCGTCCGCAGCTCCACGACCACGACCGCCACGGCGACCACGGTCACGGTGGTGACGACGGGGGCAGGCGGGGCGACGGTGACCACGTCGAGCGCCGGGACACCGACAACGAGCACGCCGACATCGAGCACGCCGAACGCCAACGCCCCGACTCCCCGCGTCCCCACCCGCGACAGCC
>NZ_JAMPTM010000468.1 GCF_025403375.1 Frankia gtarii | reverse complement strand
CGCGAGGCCGGGGCGTGGCGGGGCCGGACGGGCGCCGTTGCCAGGCACCGGTCGACCGCCGGGACGCCCGCCCGAGGCGGACCCGCCCTCGGTGGGGAAGGCTTCCTTCAGCTTGCGGACGACGGGGGCTTCGACGGTAGACGAAGCGGACTTCACGAACTCGCCCAGGTCTTTCAGCTTGGCGAGCACGGTTTTGCTGTCGACACCAAGCTCCTTGGCGAGCTCGTGTACGCGGGCCTTTCCTGCCACGGTGCTCCTTCGATCGGCCCGCGGTCCGTGCCCGCGTGACCTCGTTACCTGTCGGTCGTGATCATGGCTGGGTGCTCATTGAGCGATCATCGCTGTCTCGACCTGCTTCCCTGTCGACGTCATGTGGCGCCGCCTCCCGGACCGGGCGCCGTAGGTGGCGGCGTCCGTCCCGTCTGACCCGGGCTCTCCGCTGCCGCAGACCACCCGTTACCTCTTTACCCGAACTTCTGCCCCATCGGGAGCCGTTCCAGGTAGCGCCTGACCTGCCCCAACTCGAGCGGACCCGATACCCGCAGGGCCCGCGGGAACGCCTTTCGCCGCTCCGCGAGATCGACACAGGTGCGATCCGGATGCACGTGCGCACCCCGACCACGCATACGGCGACGAGCATCCGGCAGAAGCTCACCGCTGTCCACGACGATACGCAGTAGGTCGGAACTCGGCGCGCGGCTTCGACATCCGATACAGGTACGGACGGGCTCCGCACGACACGCCACCATAAGTCTATCCCGCCCGACCCCGGGAGTGACCACCCGCGGCGGAAGAGCGGCGCGGGCCCCCGGATGGCCCGGACCGCCGCGGCGCTCCCGCGGGCGGCGGCTCGGCGGTAGCCGGCGGCCCGCCGGCCCGATCCTCCGTGTCGGAGTGGATGTCGATGCGCCATCCGGTCAGCCGCGCCGCCAGCCGCGCGTTCTGCCCCTCCCGGCCGATCGCCAGCGACAGCTGGTAGTCGGGGACGACGACCCGCGCCGACCGACTCGCCAGATCCGTCACTTCGACCCGAGCCACCCGAGCCGGTGACAGGGCGCTGCCGACGAAGGTCGCCGGGTCCGCCGACCAGTCGACGATATCGATCTTCTCGCCGTGCAACTCCGCCATGACGGCGCGCACCCGGCTGCCCATCGGCCCGATACAGGCGCCCTTGGGGTTGACCCCGGCCACCTTCGAGCGGACGGCGAGCTTGCTGCGATGGCCCGCCTCACGGGCGATCGCGGCAAGCTCCACGGTGCCGTCGGCGACCTCGGGCACCTCCAGCCGGAACAGGCCCTTGACCAGCTCGGGGTGGGTTCGCGACAGGGTCACGGTGGGGCCGTGCGGCCCGCGGGCGACGTGCACCACGTAGCACTTGATCCGGTCACCGTGCTCGAGCCGCTCGCCGGGGACCTGCTCGGCTGGCGGCAGGACACCCTCGATTGTGCCCAGATCGACCAGCACCACCTTGGAGCCGGCCCGCTGCTCATGATGCTGCACCACGCCGGAGACGACCTCGTGCTCACGATCGGCGTACTGCCCGTAGGTGACCTCCTGCTGCGCCTCACGCAGCCGCTGCATGATCACTTGCTTCGCCGTCATGGTCGCAATTCGGCCAAAGTCGGCCGGCGTGTCGTCGTACTCCCGACTGGTCCCGTCGGGACCCTGCTCGCGGGCGAGGACGGACACCTCCCCCGTCGTCCGGTCGATGACCACCCGGGCCTCGGGGGCCGATCCCGCGGTGTGGTGATACGCCGTCAACAGGGCCGTCTCCATCGCCTGCACCAGGGTGTCGAAGGCGATGTCCTTCTCCCGCTCGATACCGCGCAACGCGGCCACGTCGAGCTTCACCGGGTCATCTCCTCACCGGCCGCGCCCTGGGCGTCGACCTGGCGGCCCTCGTCGTTGGATACCGGCCCCGGCGACGCCGGGAGATCGTCCTGCACCGCATCGTCACGGGCGGTGTGCGCCCGCGGCGCATCGGCGCTCACGTCGGAAACCGGGAATTGCGGTGCACCAGCCGACGGTTGCGACGGTGACTCACCAGAAAGATCATCATTCCCCTCGGTCGAGAACTCGACCTCCACCGTCGCTCGCTCGACCTGTGCATAGGTGACCCGCGCGACACGGCGCCGCTGCGGCCGCCCGCGCCGGGCCGGACCCGTGGCAACGGCCAGATCCGCCCCGTCCTCGTCGGCGGACAGCACCCGGCCGGACAGGACGTCCCCGGCGCTGTCACGCACGGTCACGAGTCGTCCGACGGCTCGGCGCCAGTGCCGCGCAGCGGTCAGCGGCCGGTCGACCCCCGGGGAGGTGACCTCCAGGACGTACGGGCCTGCGGTGAGCCCCTCGCCAGCCGCCTCCGCCGCGTCGAGCAGATCCGAGACCACTCTGGCGGCCTCCGCCACCGCGTCCAGGTCGATGCCGCCGTCGCGGTCCACTGCGACCCGAACCAGGCTGCGGGAACCGGCCCGGCTCACCGTCACATCCTCGAGATCGAGACCGACCTCGGCCAGCCCGGACGTCAACCGGTCACGCAACGCCGGCCGGACAGTACCCGCCCGCCGAGCCGCCCCGGATGAGCCTCGGCCCCGTCCGTGACCGGAC
>NZ_JAMPTM010000467.1 GCF_025403375.1 Frankia gtarii | reverse complement strand
GCGAAACGGCTCGTCCGGCTCGGAGGGCTCCTCGCGTTGCCGAGGGGGGCGGGGCACCCGGCTCATCACGTTCCTCATTCCGTCTCGTACCGATTCCGTCTCGTATCGTCATTTTCGTATCTTCGCAGGCGATGAAACGTTAACGAGCATCGTTATACCACGGAACGGAACGACGATACGGGACGCCCGTCGTGTCCCGATCCTGGCGCCCGGGAAGTGAGGGTTATCGGGCGTCAGGGGGAGATGGCCCGGAACCGTGCCCGCAGTGAATCTGCGCTGCCCGGGTCGGATGCCGTGATCACGATGCAGGTTCGCTGAGACCGGACAGCCGTGCCCCGCGCCGAGGCCGGCCGTGGTCAGTTCTGGCGGGTGGGGGTGCTGGTAAGGAACGTGTCACCAGGTCCAAACGCGGGATGATCTACGAGCCCGAGGGGGTGAGGGCCGGGTCTTGGCTGCCGAAGACGCCAGGAAGGCAGTTCGCTACGCCCCTCCCGAGGACCCGGATCGGGTATGCCCGGGTCAGTGGGAAGAGTCAGGATCATCAGTTGCAGCTCGACGCGCTGGGCGCGGCTGATTGCCGCGAGGTGATCGTGGAGACGGCCAGCACCCGTAGTGATCGCCCGATACTGCGCGCCACCCTGTCGATGAAGGAGCTCCTGGTGCTCCTGGAGGATCAGCTGCACGCCCGGGACATCAACCTGGAGATCCTCACCGGCATTTGCGCCGGGCTGCACCGTCCTCGCGGGCAGAGCATCGCGGACAAGATGCTTTTCATGGTCGCGTCGATGGCCGCCGAGATGGAACGCGACTTGATCCACGAACGCACCGTCGATGGCCTGGCCGCAGCAGCAGCTCAAGGAAGGCACGGCGGTCGGCCGACCAAGGTGGACGCCGACACCCTGGCTGTCGCGTTGGCGCGGCAGGCCCGTGGCGAGTCCATCACCGAGATCGCCGAGTTCCTCAAGATCGGCCGATCCACTCTCTACCGCGCACTCCCACCGGAGGAGGTAAGCGATTGACCTGCAACCAGTTTGGAGGCCTGTGGGCTGCGTGCGAGCTCGTCGGCGATGTCAGAGTCGCACGCCGGCCCAGCGGGCGAAGCCGGTGAGGGAGTCGGTGGTGCGCCGGTCGATTTCGGGCAGGACGACGAGGGTTTCGCGGGCCTGGGGTGAGTAGTGGGTCAGCTGGGGGGCGAGGTGGCGGGCGGTGTTGAGCTCTTCGAGGGCCCGCTCGCGGTTGCCGTGCAGGAGCCAGGCGCGCGGGCCAGGTCGATGTGGTGGTGGCCCTGGCGGGAGATCATCATCCCGGCCGGCAGGGGCCGGTCGCGGGTCACGGGCTCACCCACCTGAACATCCACCGACGTGACCGCCTCGGCGGTGTACTCCACGAGTACAAGTATGCCGCCTGGCCAGCCCGGATGGCATTTCGGCAGGTACGGGGTCGGCATCGGGTGCGTTTTCGCTGAGCAAACTCACCGAGACCTGACGCCGGCCTCGCTCACTTCCGCCTCCAGTGCACGGACCATGGCTCTTGCCGCCAGGCTGGGACTCGCGTCCGTCACCGCCCACGCGGTACGGCGAAGTCCGCAGCGCTGGTCGCGGACCGGTATCCACCGAACCCCTCGTGGCACTGACTCGGCTGCGACACCAGGAACCAGCGCGATACCGAGGCCGGCAGCCACCAGGCCGAGCCGGGTCGGCCAGTCGCGAACGGCGAAGGCGATCTCCGGTTCCCCGGCGCCCGGCCAGGCGCCGAACTCAGGTGAGCCGCCGGCTTGGTCGCCGATCACCCAGGTCTGGTCGATGAGGTCATCAGGCTCGACCGACTGGCGGGCGGCGAACGGATGCGACTCGGCCACGGCAACCCCTGCGCCTCGTCCACTGTCCAGCTCAGTGAGCTGTAGACCGTCGAGATCGTACGTCGGCAGGCCCTCGCCCGTGGCCAGGATGGCTACCTCCAGCCGTCCCTGGCGCAAGGCTTTCAGCTGGGTGGGCGTCGAGCCCTCCAAAAGCTGGATCTGCAAGGCCGGATGCGCCGCCAGCAACCTTGCGACCGCCCGGGGCAGCAGAACCGCGGTCGCCGTGGGGAAGCCACCCACGACAAGCCTGCCGGCGAGGCGATCACGCAGGCCGGCCAACTCCTGGCCGGCGGCAGCAACACCTTCCAGCAGAAGGCCGGCATGACGGACCAGCACCTCCCCGGCGGCGGTCGAACGAACACCGCGAGCATGACGCTCGAACAGCGTTGTCCCGGCGACCTTCTCGGTGATCGCCACTTGCCGCGACACAGCCGACTGGGTGTACCCGAGCCGCTCGGCTGCGGCACTGAAGGAACCCGTCCGGGCCACCTCCAGAATGACTCGCAGGCCGACCAACGTCATCTCCGCCATCACCCCAGGCTACTACGATCTATGCGAAATGTTGATGGCTTCTGTGCCGAAGCATCGCTTGTGCGATACCTCGATCGAACGCAGGGTGGATACATGACAACCGCCCACGAGAAACCGTGTCAAGGCTTCCTGAAAATTGACCCCGTGGGGGTCTCGGAAATTTGACCCCCGCGCCTGGTTGATCAGTTGTGGTTGGGTCGGTCCTTGGCGAGGAGCTCGCGGCGTTGGCGGGTGCGGTAGGAG
>NZ_JAMPTM010000466.1 GCF_025403375.1 Frankia gtarii | reverse complement strand
GGGTTGCTTGTCGCCCGGTTGGAACAGAAAGCCCCCGGCCGGGGCGAGAAGATCAACCCTGCGTGGACGTCGCAGACCTGTAACACCTGCGGGATTCGGGATGGGGAGGCGCGTGAGAACCACGCCGTCTTCCGCTGCCGGGCCTGCGGGTGTCAGGCGCACGCCGACGTGAACGCGGCACGCAGCATCGCCCTGGGGCATCGGTGGGAAACCACGTGGGTGACTGCGCGGGGAGGCGACGCCACCAGCCGGCCTGTGAACCGCGAACCTCAACACCGCGCACCTCCTCTCCCGGTGGATGGGTAGATGTTGGAATCCTCCGCCGTCAGGCGGGGGAGGATGTCAAGAGCCGCATCGTAGGACCCGGTCGGTGCTCCCCGGCCCACCCGGGGGTTCGCTCGCCGGGTGGCGGTGGTCGCGGTGGCCCGTAG
The DNA here is from genome assembly GCF_025403375.1 of Frankia gtarii. Classification (GTDB taxonomy): domain Bacteria; phylum Actinomycetota; class Actinomycetes; order Frankiales; family Frankiaceae; genus Frankia; species Frankia gtarii. The sequence goes on along the minus strand of NZ_JAMPTM010000466.1, from coordinate 2,203 downwards.
GTGGGCGTCGCCGCGCACCGCCGGTGGCGGTGCGCGGCGATCTCAGCGTGAGGTGCGTCCGGTAATGCCGGCGAGGTCGCCGACCACCGGAAGTGATCGTTGTCCGATCCGGGGGCGTCCCGGTGGCCTCTGCGGCGACACTGGAACCGGGAGTTTGCGCATGCCGGCGGCGCAGCGTCAGGTGTTCGTCCACGTCGTGGAGGTGAATATGGTCGACCAGACCGGCCGCCCGGGAGAGACTCCGGACGAGGGCGCCCCGACGGACGGCGTCCGTCAGGGGCCGGCGGGCGAGGTCTACGACTGGTACACCCGCGGGATGGCCCTGCTGGGCCATGGGGACGCCAATGCCGCGGTGCAGTTGCTGGCGCACGCGGTCGCGGCCGAGCCGGGTTCACCGAGCGTCCGCGAGGCGCTGGGCCGGGCCCAGTTCACCGCCGGCCAGTACGTCGCCGCCCGGGAGACCTTTGCCTGGATCGTCGCCCGTCACCCCACTGACGACTACGCACAGTTCGGCCTCGGCCTGTCCGCTCGCAAGATCGGCGATCTCCGTGCGGCGGTCGAGCACCTCGCCCTGGCGGCGGCGATGCGCCCGGACATCGGCCATTACGGGGTCGCGCTGCGCAACGCCCGCGCGGCCCTGGCCCGGGCGTGATCCGGGCATGATTCGAACGGCTGCCGGGGACGTTCCGGCGCCGCCGTCCCCCGCGGCCGGCAGGCCCGCGACCAGCGCGACTCCGGGAGAGCCCGCCGTGCCTTCAGATCTCACCGCCGACCTGGTGGCCGAACCTCGCGACGCGGCCCGGTCCGGCCCGCTGTGCGGCACGGACCGGCCGCTCGCCGACCTGTTCGACGTCGCCCTGATGGACCTCGACGGCGTGGTGAACCGCGGCGGGGCCGCGGTGCCCCACGCCCCGGAGTCGATCGCCGCCGCCGGCCGGTGCGGCATGCGCACCGTCTACGTCACCAACAACGCCCTGCGCCCACCGGGGGAGGTTGCCGACCGGCTGACCGGGTTCGGGGTGCCGGCGCGGGCTGCGGACGTCGTCACCTCCGCGCAGGCCGCGGCGCATGTGCTCGCCGGACGACTGCCCGCCGGCGCCCGGGTGCTCCTGCTCGGCGGGCGGGGGCTGCGCCAGGCGCTCACCGAGGAGGGGCTGACCCCGGTCGACTCCGCCGAGGACGCCCCGGTGGCCGTCGTCCAGGGATTCGACCCCGACCTCACCTACGCGCGCCTGGCCGAGGCGACCTACGCGATCCGGGCCGGTGCCTGGTGGGTCGCGAGCAACGCCGACCGGACGGTGCCGACCGAACGCGGCATCGCCCCCGGCAACGGCGCGGTGGCCGCCCTGCTACGTGCCGCCACCGATCAGGAGCCCCTGGTCACCGGCAAGCCGGAGGCGGCGATGCACCAGGAGTCGATGCGCCGCAGCGGCGCCCGGAATCCGGTGATCGTCGGCGACCGGCTCGACACTGACATCGAAGCCGGATACCGCTCGTCGACGCCAACCCTGCTCGTCTTCACCGGGGTCACGACGCCGTCGGAGCTGCTCGCCGCGCCGCCCGAGCACCGCCCGACCTATCTGGCCGCCGACCTGAGGGGCCTGCTGCATCCGGCGCCGCCGGTGCGGGCGCGCCCCGACGCCGGGGCGCACGCCGCCGGCTGTGGCGGGTGGATCGCCCGCGTCGACGGTGGCGAGCTGAGCTGGTCGGCGGACCGCGCAGGCAACGGCCGCGGCACCGGCGAGGGCACCGCGACCGGCGAGGGAACCGGCACCGGGAGGGGCACCGGGGAGGACGCGGACGCGGGGGACGGACTCGACGCGCTGCGGGCTGCCTGTGCGGCGGTCTGGTCCGCCACCGACGCGGGCGGCGCCGTCCACACGATCGCGGCCGACCGGCCCGAGGGCTGCGCGGACCTGGTCGCGCCCGCCGGCGCGCCCTGACCCTCGTCAGAGCAGGGAGCGGACCCGCAGCAGGTCGCGCACGCTCGCATCGACCTTCAGCCGGCCGCTCGTCCAGGCGGACAGTACCGACAGCCGGCCCTCGGTCACCGCGACCAGATCGTCGCTGTTCACCGTCAGGGTGATCTGGGCGTCGTCGCGGTGGCCCTCGCCGACGTCGCGTAGGCAGCCGTCGCGCAGCTCGCCGGAGAAGGTGGTCTCGAGATCCGGGATCCGGCAGAGGATTGTACGGTCGGGGGCTC
>NZ_JAMPTM010000465.1 GCF_025403375.1 Frankia gtarii | reverse complement strand
CTGTAGGGACGGCGGGGTCGGCGGGGGCGGGACGTACGTGGCGGCCATCATCCGGGTCGGCGACCGGGGAGTGCCCGGGGTAGCCCATCCCTGCGGCGGGTCCGGACGGGTCGGCGGCAGGTGCTCGCCGATTTCGGCGGTGCGCTGGGCCACCAGCCTGGTGACCGCCGGCGGCCAGGTCTCGGCCGCGACCTCCACCCCTTCGGCGAACCAGCGCAGCAGCATGTCAGGGCTGGGCCGCTCTGCCGGGTTCTTGCTCAGGCAGGACCGCAGCGCGTCGCTCAGATCGGCCGGCACCCCGGTCAGGTCCGGGGAGCCGTGCACGACCCGGAACAGCATCGCGGCCGGGTCGCCCCGGCCGAACGGGCCGCGCCCGGTGGCGGCGAAGACGAGGACGGCGGCGGCGGAGAACACGTCGGCCGCCGGCCCGGCGACACCACCGGCAGCCTGCTCCGGCGACATGTACGAGGCGGTGCCGACGACGTCGCCCGCCCGGGTGAGCTCCGTGTGGTCGGCGGCCCGGGCGACGCCGAAGTCGATCAGGCGCGGTCCGTCGGCGGCGAGCAGGACGTTGCTCGGCTTCACATCCCGGTGGACGACGCCGGCCCGGTGCACGGCGACGATCGCCTCCAGCACGCCGGCCCCCAGCCGGCGCAGCACCGTCGGCCCGAAGGGTCCGCACTGCGCCACCGCCTCGTGCAGCGACGGGCCGGGCACATACAGGGTGGCCAGCCACGGCGTCGCCGCGTCCGGGTCGGCGTCCACGACCGGGGCGGTGAACGCCCCGCTGACCAGCCTCGCCGCCGCGACCTCCCGCCGGAAACGGTCCCGGAACCCGCCGTCTCCGGCCAGCTCCGGGCGGACCACCTTGACGGCCATCAGCCGACCGGAGGGCGAGTGGGCCAGAAAAACCCGCCCCATGCCGCCCTCACCGATCCGGGCGCGCAGGTTGTAGGGGCCGATCGTCGACGGATCCCCCGGTTCAAGATTCTGCATCGACGCGTCCGTCCGCAGAATTCATCACACTCCGTTGTGGGCCTTGGCCGGGCTGGGGCGCTTCGTGTCGAGACGATGTCCGCCGGTCGTGACCAAACTAGTGCAGAGCGGATGGCTTCCGAACATCACCCGCGGACCTGGTCGTCAGCGGCAGGACGATCTGGTCGACGACCGCGGCGACGAACTCGTCGGGCACGAGGGGCTCACGGATCAGCGAGTACTGCACGAGCATGGCGGGGCCGCTGGCGGCCACCAGTTCGCCGGCGACCTCGACTTCCTCGGACGCGTCGCCGCCGCCCCGTTCCCGGACTGAGCCGGGGTGAACCACGCCGACCGCCCGTACGTGATGCCGACGAGGGCGCGGGGCGCGGCAGGCGAGTCGGGAGAGGCGGGGCATGCGAGCGGTGGCCGGTGCGGTGGCAGGGCCGGACGGCTGATGGGCAGACGGCCGGCACGTCCCGGTGCCCCGTCGCCCGCCAGTGTGCCGCGCGGGCTGGACCCGGCGGTCCTCGACGTCGTGCCCGTCCCCGCCGGGTTGTGGGCGCGGGCGCCGGGGCTGGCGCCCCCCGCCCCCGACGAGCCGGCCCTGCACGCCTTACCGTCGCGGTCGGGCACGATCGGCGTGATCGTCGGCGCGCCGGGTGAGCCCGTGCCGGACGTCGCGGCCGTCGCGGAGCTGCTGTGCACGATCCCGGCCGCCGACCCGGACGGGGTCCCCGTGGTCCGCTACGGCGCCGACCCGGCGGACGAGCCCTGTCTGCTGCGGCGCCTCGCCGACCGGCTGGGCCGTCCGGTGCTCGCCCAGCACGGCCTGCTGTTGACCGGTGCCGACGGCTGGCCGCGGGTCACCGCGATCGACCTCGGCCGCGGCTCCTGGTGGCAGCCGCTCGCCGAACAGTCCGTGTATCCGCCGCTGGGGCCGCCGCGCGCGGTCCGCTGGCGGGCGCCCGCGCCCTGGCTGACCGACCTCGGCGATGGCTACTACCGCCTGCTGGACGACTGGCTCGTCCAGGTCGTCCCGGCCGGGATCGCGTTGCGCCACGCGGGGTGGCCGGCCGATCCCGGCGTCGACGCCGCGCCGCACGACCCCGGCCGGTTCGATCTACTGCTCGACGCGCCGGCGGCCGGGCTCGCCGCCGGGCTGACCGACGGTCTGCTCACCGCGCTGGGCCGGCTCGCCGATGCCCTGCCCGCCTCGGCCCGGCTGCGGCTGCGGGTGGTGCTCCCGGCGGGCATGGCCGACAGGCAGGCACTGCGCCTGCGCTGGGCGGTGCCGGCGCCGCAGCAGGCCCGGCCCGGTCCGTCGAGAACCGCGCCGGCGAACGCGGACAGACCGGTGGAGGAAGGGTCGGCGGAGGAAAGGCCGGCGGAGGACCGGCCGGAGGACGGAGGGCGCCCGACCGCGGTTGCGGCCACGCTTCTTGCAGTCACCAGCCAGGGTCGGCTGCAACTGGTGAGACCGTCCGCGACGGTGGTCGGACGACCGCCGGGAGGGCGACCTGCGAAGCCGCGCGTCGATCTCGTGGACGTGGAACGATCCGCACGTGGACCACGCGTGTTCGGCGTTGACCCGCCGCCTGACCGGAACAGCCCGCGCAACCTCCCGGCGGGATGACGAAGCGCCGTGGGGGCGGGTCCCGTGGGGA
>NZ_JAMPTM010000464.1 GCF_025403375.1 Frankia gtarii | reverse complement strand
GGCGGGCGGGGCTGCTCACCCTCGGCGGTTACCGGTTCGACACCGGCCCGACCGTGCTCACCATGCCCGAGCTGCTCGCGGACGCCTTGGACTGCGTCGGCGAGGATCTCGACCGCTGGCTGACGCTGACCCGCCTCGACCCGATGTACCGGGGGTTCTTCGCCGACGGTTCGTCACTGGACGTCCGCGCCGACCCGGCCGACACCGCGGCGGAGATCCGGGCGCTGTGCGGCCCGGCGGAGGCCGCCGGCTTCGAGCGGTTCGTCACCCTGGTCACGGAGATGTTCCGCGCGCAGCTGCGGCACTTCATCGACGCCCAGGTGGACTCGCCGCTGTCACTGCTGCGCCCGCAGCTCGCCCGGCTCGCGGCGCTGGGCGGTTTCCGCCGGCTCGACGCGGTCGTCGGCCACCACCTGCGCGACCCGCGGACCCGGCGGATGTTCTCCTTCCAGGCGATGTATGCCGGGCTCGCCCCGCACGACGCCCTCGCCCTCTATGCCGTCATCTCGTACATGGACTCCGTCGCCGGGGTTTATCACCCGACCGGCGGCATGCACGCCGTCGCCGAGGCGATGGCCGCCGCGGCGGTCAAGCACGGGGTGACGGTGCGCTACGAGACGACGGTGAGCCGGGTGGAGGTACGTGGCGGTCGGGCGGTGGCGGTGCACACCGCCGCCGGCGAGCGCATCGGCGCGGACGTGGTGGTCCTCAATCCGGACCTGCCGATCTCCTACGCCGAGCTGCTGCCGCCGGCAGCGGCGCCGGCCCGGTTGCGCCGGCTGCGCTACTCGCCGTCGTGCTTCCTGCTGCTGGCCGGCGCGCGGGTGCAGTACCCGCACACCGCGCACCACACCATCCATTTCGGCCAGGCCTGGCGGCGGACGTTCACCGAGATCATCGACCGCGGCGAGCTGATGAGCGACCCGTCGTTCCTCGTCTCCACGCCGTCGCACAGCGAACCGGCGATGGCACCGGCCGGCGGGCACGCCTACTACGTGCTCTTCCCGACGCCGAACCTCACCGCGCCGCTGGACTGGTCGGTGCTGCGCTCGCGCTACCGCGACGAGGTCGTCGCCACCTGTGAGCGACGCGGCTACGCCGGGTTCGGCGACGCCATCGAGGTGGAGCAGGTGACCACCCCGGCCGACTGGCGGGCTCGCGGGATGGCAGCGGGCGCGCCGTTCGCCGCCGCCCACACCTTCCGCCAGACCGGCCCGTTCCGCCCGGCGAACATGGCGCCGGGGCTGGCGAACGTGGTGTTCGCCGGCAGCGGCACCCGGCCCGGTGTCGGCGTGCCGATGGTGCTCATCTCGGGACGGCTGGCGGCGGAGCGGATCCTCGGCGCCGATCGCGGTTACCGCTCGCGTGCGCTGCGTTCCGGGCCGCCGACCTGAACGGAAAGTTCCTGAAAAGGGGCTTAGAAGACGCTTGCGACCGAGCCGTGCCGAGTCCTTTGGCGCCCCATTCCGCCTTGGGGCTGGGAGAATACCGCCCATGGACGATGGGCAGAGCCCGGCCGGCCTCGCCGCCCCGGACACCACCTCGGACGCGGCGTTGCTCGAGCGCGCCCTGTTCGAGATCAAGAAGGTAATCGTCGGGCAGGACCGCATGGTCGAACGCATGCTCGTCGCGCTGCTGGCCCGCGGGCACTGCCTGCTCGAGGGCGTGCCCGGGGTGGCCAAGACGCTGGCGGTGCAGACCCTGGCCACCGTGGTCGGCGGCTCGTTCGTCCGGATCCAGTTCACCAACGACCTGGTTCCCTCGGACATCGTGGGCGCCCGCATCTACCGGGCCAGCCAGGAGGCGTTCGACGTCGAGCTCGGGCCGGTCTTCGCGAACTTCGTGCTGGCCGACGAAATCAACCGGGCGCCCGCGAAGGTGCAGTCGGCGCTGCTGGAGGTCATGTCGGAAAAGCAGGTCTCCCTCGGCGGGGCCACCCACCGGCTCCCCCGGCCGTTCCTGGTGCTGGCCACGCAGAACCCGATCGAGTCCGAGGGCGTCTACCCGCTGCCCGAGGCCCAGCGCGACCGGTTCCTCATGAAGGTCAACGTGCCCTATCCCAGCCCGGCCGAGGAGCTGGAGATCGTCCGGCGGATGGGCGTGTCACCCCCGGTGCCCGAGCGGGTTCTCGGCCCGCGGGTGCTGGAGCGGCTGCAGGAGCGGGCCGACACCGTGTTCGTCCACCACGCCATCATCGAGTTCGCGGTGCGCCTCGTGCTCGCCACCCGGGCGCCGGCCGAGGCCGGGCTGCCGGAGCTGGCCGGCCACCTCGCCTATGGCGCCTCGCCGCGCGCCTCCCTCGGCCTGGTCGCCGCCGCCAGGGCGCTCGCGCTGCTGCGCGGGCGCGACTACGCCGTGCCGGACGACGTGGTCGCCGTCGCCCTCGACGTGCTGCCCCACCGGCTGGTGCTGTCCTACGAGGCACTGGCCGAGGGGCTGACCACGGACGCGATCGCCGCCCGCATCCTGGAGATCGTCCCGCAACCGCAGGTGGCGCCGCGCCAGCAGGCCCCCTACCCCACCGGGCTCATCGGGCCGAACACCGGCGGCTGGGGCACCAACCCGCGCTCAGGCTTCCCCGAGTACCTCGACCGGGGTCCCCTGTCATGACGCCGGACCCGGGCCGCCCCGGCCCGGCCGCCGCCACCC
>NZ_JAMPTM010000463.1 GCF_025403375.1 Frankia gtarii | reverse complement strand
GCACCCCACCGTCGTGCGGCCACCCGGGCGCCGTCGCCGGGTGGTGGGCAGCCCGGTCCCCGCCGACCACTAAAGTCGTACGGATGATCGAGTCCGCGTCGACCCCCGGCCCCGACCGGCTGCCCACCGCGGTCGGGCTCGTCGGCGACGTCGGGATGATCCGCCGGCTCAAGGCCCTCGCGCTGACACAGCCGCTGCACGATCTCGACGTGCGCAAGGCGCACCTGGACGGCGCGGATTTCGCCGTCTACGCGATGGCCGAACTCGGCCTGCATGCGATCGACCAGGTCACCGTGGCGATGGACTTCGATCGCGGCGCGGATCACGACCAGGTGTGCCGCCGCCTCGTCCCGCTCGCCGCCGCCCAGGCGCCCGACCGTCCGAGCGCCGAGCACGAACGGGTGGCGTCCTGGGTGCTGCACAACCTCATCAACGTCGGCAACGTCAACCGGGGGTTCGAGGCCGGATACGGCACCCTGCACGCCGACGGCCGCTACGAACGGCGCCGCTTCGACTTCAAGCTGCTCGTCGAGTTCGCCGATCCGCACGGCGAGATCTACCTGCGGGCCACCGACGAGGCGGTGACCGTGCTGGTCGGGGCATTGGACACCGACATCACCTCGGCGCAGGTCGCCGCCGAGGTCGCCCTCGACACGCTCATCCGCCGCGGCCGGCTCGCCGACGCCCGCAGCGCGGCAGAGGCCGCCCGGTACCGCACCGTGCAGTACGCCGAGCAGCTGCGCCGCCACCTCGACGCGACGCGGCGCAACGTCCTGGCCGTCGACTGGCTGCACGCCATGCCCGCCCTCGTCGACGAGGCCCTGCAGCACGTCGAGCAGCGCTACCGGTACGAGAACGCGATCCTCACCCACATCCGCCGCTACCGTGACTCCGCCGAGGACGCCGACCACAAACGCCAGGCCGCGGACCTGGTCACGATCGTCGGGGACTGCATCCGCCGGCACACCCAGTTGCAGGCCCGACTGTTGGAGGCGGGCGCCGTCTTCCGCGCCGAGCAGGACCGCCAGCAGTTCGCCGTCACCCCGGCGCGCGGGGGCGTCGACCTGCATGCCCAGCTGCTGGTACCGACGTTGACGCTGGCCACCGGGGACGCACAGCGCCCGGCCGCGGCGTTCTTCCCCGGTGCCGTCGGCGTGCGCACGCCCCGCGCCCCCCGGGTACTCGACCTCGTCGACCTGCTGCTGCGCCCGCCGCTGGAACGCGACATGCTCGGCGCCGAGGTGATCGAGGCCGAGCTGGTGTCGCTGGCGGAGCCGGCGCGGTTCGACGACGAAACCTGGGCCCACGCGCTCGGGCTGCTCGAACTCGACCCGGCGGCGCCGCGTCGGCTGTCCGCCCTGCTCGCCGACGCCCGCCGCGGCGGCGAGCGGGACGTCGCCGAACTCGTCGCGCTGCTGGCGCTCCACGCGGTCAACCCCCTCGTCGACGCATCCCGGCAGGCAGGCGATGCCACCCTCACGGTCGCCGTCGACGACGGAGTGGAGCTCGACGATCCGGAGTTCGGCGGCGCCGACCTGCTCGTCGGCCGGGCCCGGATCGTCGTCGCTGCCAGCGCGGCGCAGTTGTCGGACCCGGCTGGTATCACATCAATCCTGACGAAACTGGAGCCGACGGGTGGCGCAGCTGCGCCGACGGGAGGGAGGTCACGATGAGCCAGCAGCCTGACACCATCGCCGAGGGGCCGACGACCGCCCACGACGCGGCCCGGCTGGTGTCGTTCGGCCTGCGGGCCCGGTTGGTACCGGCTCGCGACCCTGACTACCGCGACCTCGTGCGGCGTTACCTGCGGGAAGCGGAGTTCGCCGCGCTGACCCGGGCGATCGCCGCCGGCCTCGGGCTGATCGTGCTCGACGTCTCCGAGCGGGCGGGCCTGGTCCCGGCCGGCGCCGAGGACTCGGCCTTCGCCGTCCGGATCGGCGACTACGCCCGCCGTGCCGGCGGCGAGCATCGCGCGGCCGACCGGCTGCTGCACGCACTCGCCCAGCTCGCCGTCGCCGCGCTCGCCTACCCACGCCCGGCCGACCTCGCCGACGCCTCCTACGTCGGGCGGGTCAGCGTGCACGGCGTCGATGCCTTCGTCCGGGAGAGCTGCCGGCTGCTGGCCGAACGCACCGCCGACGACGACCTGAACGTCGATCCGCCGGTCGACGCGCCGCAGCTGGAGGCCGCCTGGCGCCTCTACGCCCGGCGCGCCTCGACCGGCACCACCCGCGACGCGCGCCGCCTCGCCGGGTCGACGACGGGAATCATCGCCCGGGCGATGAACTTCCTCGTCGAGTCCGGCTGCCTTGTTTCGGTCGGCGACGAGGCCGGCGGCACCTACCGGACCACGCCCCGCTACCAGGTCCAGATCCGCGAGCTGGCCGCGGATGCGGCCTTCGAGGAGCTGCTGGCCCTCGGCGTGGTCACGGTCACCGACGGGACCGGCAGCGTTCGGGTCCTCGTCGACGAGCCGGCCCTGCTCGAGGCGATGCCGATCGGGGGGACCTCGGATGTATGAGCTTTCCCGGGTGCGGCTGCACTCGATCGGGCCGCCGGGTGCGCGTTTCGGCGACGTGCTGTTGGACTTCTCGGGGGTGGGCGCACCGGTCGCCGGCCCTCGTCAGGACGGGCTGTTCCCGACGACGCGGGCGGTCGCGGGGGCGGTGGTTGGCGCTATGGTCGAGCC
>NZ_JAMPTM010000462.1 GCF_025403375.1 Frankia gtarii | reverse complement strand
CCCGACCACCAGAGACCAGGCCACCACCGACCGACTCAACCGCACACCGCACTATCACCACAAAGATCCCGAGCGTCCACCCGCCACCGTCCCCACCCCAACGCCCGGTTAGGCCAGTACAGTCTCGCGGAGAGTGGTCACCTTACGGAGTCGGTTGCGTGCGAACACGTCGCCCGTGGCGGCGCGATCTGCCAGGGTCGCGAGGTCGTTTCGGGCGACGAGGACGTCGGCCAGCCTGGAGGCCGAGTGCCGGTCGCCGAGGTCGGCCCTGCGCTGGAGTTCGGTGAGGTGACCACGAGCGATCAGGAGTGCGGTCAGTCGCTCGGAAGGCCGGTGCAGCTGGCGGTCGGCTCGTTCACGCAGACGAGTCTCGTCCCCGTAAGCGGCGAGTACGCGACCGAGCCGCAGCACGTCGTTCGCGTCGACCCGCCCGGCTGACGGTTGCCACCTGACGAGGTCCTGGTCGGTGCCCAGGCGGTGCAGGAGGAGCTCGGCGTCGGAATGGTCCCTGGCGGCGAGCTCGCGCAGTTCGTCGACGTCGCCGCGTACGGCCAGCAGCACGGCCAGCCAGATCTCAGCGGCACCCAGGCCCTTGTCGGTCCGACACCGGAGCTGGTCGAGGAAGCGTTCGTCGGCGAGCAGGGCCGTCACCCGCGCCGTGTCGGCATGGCTCAGCGAGACCGGCGGGTCGAGGAGGCCGAGCGCGCCGAGCACCTCCGCCAGGCGGAGCGCGGCGTCGCGGTCGCCGCCGTCGGCCCGCACCCGAAGGCCGTCCACGTCGCCGCGGTCGACCAGGACGTCGGCGAGCCGGACTGCGGCCCGCCAATCACCGAAGTCGGCCAATGCGTGCAGCAGGTCGAGGTCCCCGCCGTCGACGAAAAGCTCGACCAGCGTCCACGCTGCGAAGTCCTCGCCGATTCCGGGGCGGGCGCGGGCTGCCAGCGCAAACGCTTCTCGGTGCCGGGAGCACGCGACGGCGGCGCGAGCGAGCCGGAGCGCGTCGTTCGGGTCGTGGACGTGGGAGATCGCGGCGTTCCAGACGGCGAGCGGCGGCTGGTCGGGCAGACCGTCGGCGTGATCGACCAGGTAGTCGGCGACGAGGTAGCCGTCGACGGCGCCCATCTGTTCGTCGGCGACGGGCGAGAGGGCGCGCAGTTCGCCGAGCAGCGGCGTGACGGCGTACTTCATGGCCTGTTCGAACCAGTTCGGCAGACTGGTCGCCTTCTCGGTGGGCGTGCAGTAGCCCGGCGCCGCGTCCCGCAGCAGATCCGTCGTCAGGTGGCTCCGGACCCCGAGTCGGACGAGCGTGACGGCTGCGGCCAGCACCGCTTTGGCGTAGGTGTCGGCCATCTTCCAGTGCCCGATGAGGTTCGGCGTCCCTGCCAGCGCCTGCGGGAGACGGCGGCCGGCGGTAGACAGCACCTGGCGCAGTCGAGGGTTGCGGCGGGCGGCTTCTTCGGCGCGGTCCTGTTCGGTTCGGGTGAATTCGACCGGCAGGTGGAAGGGAACGCAGACCGGATGTTCGAGGATCTTCCGCGCGGCTCGGTACGGGTCCTTGTGCGGGTTCCACCCCGTCACGGAGGCCGGGTCCGGCTCATTCGTATAGAGGCGGTAGTGCGCGGAGCGCATCGTCCCCAGCAGCACCACGGGACCCGGCGGTTGCAGCAGACGCCGGATCGTCGCGACGGTGAGGCCGTCGTCGTGCCGGTCGAGGAAGGTGTCGAACTCGTCCAGCCACACGACTGTGCGCGCCTGCGGCGACGCCGCCCACTCGGCAAGCTGACCCGGGTCGTCAGGCTGCAGCAGCGACCAGTCCGGCACCGCCGCGCGGACTGCTTCGTATGCTGTTCGGCTCTTGCCGACCGAGGACTCGCCGACCAGCAGCACCAGTCGGCGGCAACCCCTCGGATTGACCAGCCATTGCCGTAGTCCGGTGCTGCCCAGATCGACGTCCCGCTCGACGTAGACGGGCAGCGACACGTCGGATGCGTCCTCCTCCTCGACCTCGGCGTGCACACCGAGTAGGTACGGGTCCGCGTCGGAAACGCGGATCAGCTGCGGCAAGGAACGTTGGCGTGCAGCCGGTTCCGGGACATCAGTAGCCGGCGCACCAGCCGCCCCGCATGCCCTCGCGAAGACGCTGTTCCCAGGAAATGCCGAACGGGCTGCGGCCAGCAGCTTGTGACGGCCATCCACGACGATGCCTTTTCCCAGGAGCGAGCCGATCTCCTCCCACAGCGCACTGGGGTCGGGCGCATACGGAACACGAATCGACGAAAACCCGGACTTGCTCAGCACTGCCTGTGCTGCGCTCACGTCGGGGAAGCACCTCGCCAGTTCCTCGCACTCCACCTGCGACAGCCCGCCCGCGGGGGGGCTCGATCGCTCTTCGGCCGAGAAGTTGTCCTGCAGCGTTTCCACCCCGTCAACAGTCGACGCCCTCACTTCGGCCCCGACGCGACGCGTCGCAGGACGATCACGCCGACGAGTCTCGCACGGCCGTTGTGTCCGACTCGAGCAGACCCGACTTCCCGAGATCCGGGGTGGCCAGGGAGTGTCCGATTTCTGGTGCCCGCCTCCGGTCTCGCAGCGGCGAGCGCCACGACCCACCGGGCTGCTGGCAACTCCGATTGCCGCACAGTCGGCAATCGGAGTTGCCGCCCAGTGAGGGTTGCCGTCCCCGTTTCCCGCTCCCCGTGCACC
>NZ_JAMPTM010000461.1 GCF_025403375.1 Frankia gtarii | reverse complement strand
GGTGTGGGTGGGCCAGCGGGCCTACGACGCCCACCAGGAAGCCCGCGCCCATGCGCTCGCCGGCCAGCGCCGGCCGGCGGTCGAGGCGCTGGCGCGGGGGGCCGATCTTGTCGCCGCCGCGGCGGCGGACGAGGAGGCTGCTCCGGCGTGGATCTACTACTACACGCCGGAGTTCTACGCGTTGGAACGCGGCTGGGTCTGCCGCTACCTCGGCCGCGACGACCCGGCCTACAACGAGGAGGCGATCGTCTGCCTCACCCGCGGACTCGCCGGACTCGGTGACGCACGTACCTCCGGCTGGGCGGCGGAGTTCCTCTGCCACCTGGCCGCCGCCTACCTCCAGGCCGACAGCCCCGACCTCGCCGGCGCCGCCGGCATCGAAGCAGCCACGATCGCCACTGAGACGGGGTCGGCTCGGCTGCTCCCGCGGTTGCGGCGGCTGCACGCCGACCTGGCCGCACGCTGGCCGGGAAGCTCCGTGACGGCTGATCTGGGTGGAGCTCTTCTCCTTGGCCGGGACGGCGACAAGTAGTCCGGGCGGGCACGTCAACGATCGGCCTCGAAGGCCCGCCGGGCACGGAGGCTCTGTCGTTCGACGGTTCTGTGGTGTCGCGGCACGGGTGTACGGTGCGCGGGTGCCAGCATTCCTTATCTGCCAGTGGTGAATGGTTCCACCCGCGGGCTCGCCGTCATCGAGGCCGCCGCACAGCCTGCTGGCACCGCCCGGGACGGGCAGCGGGCCGGCACGGTTGGCGTCGGCTTCCTACTCGCCACCCAACCCGAGGTCGCGCAGCACACGGCCGTGCGTGATGTGTCAGGTGTGCAGGGGGACGATGCTCTCCGTGTCCCATCGGTAGGTGCGGCCGTCGCGGTACAGCCGTACCAGCCGTATTTCCATGACGGGCACCTCGATCGGGGGAAGGTCACGCAGGCCCGCGACCCGGCGGATGATCGGCTGTGCGGGCACGTCGCGGTTGCAGTAGGCGATGCCGACGTGAGGGCGGAAACGCCGGTCGACGGCGGGCAGGCCGCACGCGGCTGTCTCCTCGTCCACAGCGGCGCGGAGTTCGACCAACGGCTCCCAGGGCGTGACCGTGAAGCGGACCGCGCCGCTTGACCCAGCCAGCGGCCCGACCCGCATCCCGATCGCCGGCAGGCCACGACACCGCTGCGCGACCCGGCGGACAACCGTGGTGACGGCGGCGGTGTCGATCTCGTCGGTGAACGCGAGCCGGCGCACGGTGAGGTGCAGCCCGTCGGCGGGGACGGGGTCGAGGCAGTCGAACACGCGCAGCCGCTCCTGGCAGGTGGCGGCGAGGTCGCGCAGGGCGGCGCTGTCGAGGGTCAGGAACCAGTGGAAGCTGCGGCGGGCGGGGGTCCAGCCGGGCCGGTCCCAGTGATTGGTCATCGTGGTCAGGACACGGAAGCGTTCCCAGTCGTCGTGGACCGGGTCGTTCTCGCTCACCACGACCCGCCGGCGAGCGTCCGGGACACCTCGGCCAGTTCGGCGACGGTGGGCAGGGACCGCCAGGGCGCGGTGCGGCGGGCGAGTTCCTGGCCGCGCTGGCGGATGGACTCGATCGGCTGATTGCCTGCGCGGGTCAAAGCTTCGACGCCGAGGGTGGCGCTGTGTTCGGGGTCGGGGTCGTCGCCGGTAGTCAGCGCGGTGGCGATGTCGAGGGCGATGAGGACGTGGCTCCACGGGGAGCGTTCGGTGCCCGGCGTGTCGGTGGCGGTCTGTGCGTAGCTCTGGACGAGGGCGGTTTCTCCGGTGCCGACATGGGCGGTCGCGGCGTTTGCCGCGATCCGCGCGAGGCTGTAGGCGCCGAAGGAGATGCACGGTGACATGCCGGCGGGCAACTCAGCGCGTTCGGCGAGGTCGAACGCGCGGCCGACGGCTTCCCGCACGCCCTCACGATCGCCGAGCTGGCCCAGGGCGCGGGCTTCGCCGTTGACCGCCAGCCGGATCGCCTGCGGGCCGCCTGCGGTGTAGGTCTGTCCGTCGCGCGCCCGCTCCAGCGCCAGCCGGTAGTCGCCGGCGTAGTAGGCGCACAGGCTTTCCGTAGCCCGCACCCAGGCCACCAGGTCGCCGTCCTCCACGGCCACCGCGATGGTGAACGCCTCCGTGCAATGAGCGCGCGCGAGCAGGAAGTCACCGAGGTTCACCGCCATGTACCCGGCCAGCCCCGACAGCCGCGCGGCGACTCGAAGGAGCCGATGACGCTGCCGGGGTAGCTGCCAGCCCTCGATGAGAGTCTGCACTGCTTTCCGCTGCCGCACGACGAGGGGCATCAATGCGGCCGGGCCACGCGTCTCGTAGGACTCGATACAGTCATCAACGAAACTGTCGAGATAGTCGAGAAAAGACGTGTGGACGGACGGTGCAGAGAAATACCGCAGACGAAAACCCACATCGACCAGTTCCGCGTGGCGGTCATATCCAGTCTATCCAGTGCCTGGCGAAACTGTCGCGTCTACGGCAGGCGGGACGATTACCGAAGTGAAAGTGCGGATGTCCTTTCCGGCGATTCCGACCTCCGACACATCTCTCGGCACCGGCAGGTCCTCAGGCCGTGCCCGCCGGCTTCTCGGCGTTTTACTGATCAGGAGCGTGTCGGCGGGGGGCATGTGTTCGCGGTCGTCGAGGTCGAGGAGGTTGTCGATGCTGGTGCCGTAGACCTCGGCGAGTAGGGCGAGCATCTGCGGGGTGGGGCGCCGTCGGGGTG
>NZ_JAMPTM010000460.1 GCF_025403375.1 Frankia gtarii | reverse complement strand
GGGTTGTGGTTGGGGTTGGGGTGTTCGCCGGTGTGGCTGTCGACGTGGGGGTCGTCGCCGCCGGGAGAGGTGTCGATGGTGGTGAGTGTTTCGCGCAGGCGGGCGGCGATCTTGACGAGGTGGAGGGGATCGAACTGGTCGGCGAAGCGCAGCAGTGCCTGTTCGGCGGCGGCCCGCTGCTCGGGGGTGACCCCGGCGGGCAGCGTGCGCATCGCGTCACAGATGACGACGGCCTGCTCGACCGTGATCGTCCCGTCGGCCAGAGCCGCGCCGGTGGCGGTGGCGGTGGTGGTGCTGTCGCGGGCGAGGGTGACCTGCCGGCGGGCGTCGCGGGTGGTCAGCCGCAGCCGGTCCCGTAGCCAACCCGCGAGGTCGGTGGCGCCGTGGCGCACGGCGAACCCGCGGTCCTGGGCCTCCACGAACAGAGCGCCTCGTACGGCGGCGACCCGGCCGGTCAGCCGGCACACCCCCTCGATCAGCCCGTCCAACTCCCTGTCCGACAGTTGCCATGCCTGCGCGGCCAGCAGCCCGTCGACCTGCCGGGAGATCGTGGCGAGGCGGGCCGGCGGGTCAGGGCCGTCCCCGAGGTCGTCGTCGAAATCCATGGGTCAACGGTAGAACAACACATCTCGGATGTCGAACACATGTTCGTACGCTGTGGGCGGAGACGACATGGGAACCAACCCGCACCCCGCAAGCCCGGGCAGCGCCTGCCGGGTCCGGATTGCGACCTCGCCCGCCTGTCCAAGGACGATCGCGCCCCCTGGACGAGGCCACTTACACCACGGGATTGACCGGGTCTGCCGGCGACGGCGGGTCGGCCGCCGGTGGCTGGCTCGCGCCACCACCACCACCGCCGACACCGACACCACCGCCGACACCGACACCACCGCCGACACCGACACCGACACCGCCGACGGCGTGCCGAGCGCCGATCCAGGCGTTCACCACTGCCCAGTGCATCGTCAGCCACTGCCGCCGGGCCCGTTCGGAGCCCGGGATCTCCGCTGCCGGCACCCACCACCAGCGCAGCAGCAGCGGCGCCGCGAACGGCAGCGCCCGCCAGACCTCGCCGGGCGCGCTGAACTCGTCCAGGCCGGCATGTGCCACGATCATCGTGGCGGCGATGCGGCCGGTGGCGAGCGCCGCGAGCACCCCGGCGGGCCGCGGGGGCAGGACGGCGTCGAGGTCCTCGGCGACCGCCGCCCGGTCCCACTGGCCGCGCGCCCGCAACCGGGCGATCAGTCGACGCCGGCGCGACGGCGTGAAGTTCGCACCCTCCGGAAAGATCACGAGTGCCTCACCGGTACCCAGGCCGCGCGCGAGCTCGCCGATCCGGGCGGCGGCGTGGTCGTCCGACCCGTCGTTGCGTAGGAAGCAGGCGCCGAGCCGGCCGAGCAGGATGTCGATCGCCGGGTCGAGCTGAAGCCGGTCGATCAGCACCACCCGCGGGATCCGCTGGTAGCGGCTGAGCAGCAGGTGCACAAGCACGAACGAGTCCCCCGGCCCGGCGTGCCGGCTGAGCACGAGGACGGGCCCCGAGCCGGCGTCGACCGTCCCCACGGGCGGCTCGGTGACCTCCAGGCGCAACCCGACGAGCCGCCGGGCGGCCGCGACCAGCACGGCGAGCGTTCGGCGCAGCAGCCACAGGTGCGCAGCCTCCCACCGGCTACCGAGGGCCGGCCGGGCCAGCCACAGCCCGAACGTGACGACGATCAGCACCACCTCCGCGGTCAGGTAGACCGCGGCGAGCAGGGCCGCCCGCGACAGCCGCAGGCGGCGGTCGACCGGCGCGCCCAGCAGGCCGAGGGCGGCGACCACCACCGCGACCAGGGCCAGCGCCGCCGCCAGTGGCACGAACAACGGGTCGACCAGAAACCGGCGGATCGCCCACGGTGGAACGCCCAAGGCGTCAACCCTCCAGGTCAGGAGACATCGATCGGCCGAGCCCGGCCGCCGGCGGTGAGGTCGAGGTACGCCGCGGTGGCCTGGCGGGCCTGCTGGATGCGCCGGTTCAGACCCGAGGTCGAGCGATAGCGCAGCGGCACCAGCGGGGCGCCGCGTTCCCCGACCGGCAGCACGTGGACGGCGACACCGCTGGGCAGCCGGGCCATCGCCTCGGTGAAACCGCGCCGGCGGGCGATCTCGAAGGCGACCAGGCCGGCCTCCCATGGCCAGCGCGGCGGCTGCAGAGGCCGTTCGATCCGGCCGACGTGCAGAACATAGACGGTGTGGGCACCGAGCTCCACCGCCCGCCCGACCGGGTTGCTGTCGACGATCCCGCCGTCGATGAAGTGTTCCTCGCCGATCCGCACCGGGGGCAGCAGCGCCGGGACCGCGCAGGAGGCCAGCACCGCCTCGACGAGCGGCCCGCGGTCGAACCAGTGCGCGGCGGCGCGTTCGATGCTCGCCGCGACGCACTGGAACCGCACCGGCAGGTCCTCGATCGGCCCGGCTGGCAGATGCGTGCGCAGCAGCGCGCGCAGCGGGGCGTTGGAGTGCAGGTGGCCATGCTGGACAACGGTGGCCAGCCGCCGGGCCGGGCCTCCCGCGAACACGTCGGAGATGCCTAGCTGCGACCACAGCTCGGTCAGCCGGTCGATCGTGGCGGGCGCGGGTTCGGCCGCCACCGCGGCGCCGTTGATCGCGCCGACGGAGGTGCCGACCACCAGGTCGGGCAGGATGCCGGCGTCTAACAGAGCGGCAAGCATGCCGACCTCGCTCGCGCCGAGGATGCCACCCCCGCCGAGGACAAAGGCCACCCC
>NZ_JAMPTM010000045.1 GCF_025403375.1 Frankia gtarii | reverse complement strand
CACCCACCCCGACACCCTCGAAAGCTGCCACAGCCTCGGCGGCGCCTACGACGACACTCCGGGACGCGGCGACGAGGCGACCCGCCTGCTCCGCGACACCCTCACCGACCGCCGCCGCATCCTCGGCCCCGACCACCCCGCGACCCTCAACACCAGCCACCAGCTGGCCATCGCCTACCGCCGCCTCGGCTCCCCCGGCGACGCCACGCCCCTGTTCGAGCAGACCCTCACCACCCGCACCCGCGTCCTCGGCCCGGACCACCCGGACACCCTGCACACCCGCCACCAACTCGGCCTCACCCACCGCCAGGCCGGACGCCTCGACGCCGCCACCCGAGAACTCGACCGAGCCCTGTCGGACCGCGACCGCGTCCTCGGCCCCAACCACCCCGACACCCTCGACAGCGAGTTCGGTCTGGCCCAGATACACATGTACACCGGCAGGGCCGAGCATGCTGTGCTCGCATTCGATCGCGTGTTGGCGGGACGCGAGCGCGCGCTCGGCCCCTATCATCCGGAAACGACACGGACCCGCGAGCTTCTCGCCGAGACCCACCTCAGACAGGGGCGGCCTGGCGAGGCAGTGCCTCACCTCGAAAGCGCCCTCGACCGCCATGAAGGCATCCTCGGTGCTTCGCACCCGCGCACGGTGCGCGTACGTGACACCCTCGCCTCTGCGTACCGAGGCAACGGCCAGGCCGAAATGGCTATACCTCAGTTTGAACGGCTGCTCGGAGATCGGAGCCGGGCGCACGGCGCCGCCGATCCCCGCACCCTGCACACCGCTGACAGACTCGTCGACGCCTATCGCGCCGCTCACCGGCTGCCGCAGGCCATCGACCTCAACCAACGAGTCCTCGCGCTACGCGAGCAGTTCCTCGGCGTCCAGCACCCTGACGCTCAAGCCAGCCGGAACAGTCTCGCCGACACCTACCGCCAAGCCGGCCGACCAGCCGATGCAATGCGTCTTCACCGCGATGCGCTCACCGCCTCAATGCGCGAGCACGGCCCGTTCCACCCGAACACCACCCAGGCTCGCCGCGCCCTCGTCGATTCGGCCGAGCAAGTTCGCCGCGAACTGCCCTCACCGGAGCGACCTGCCTCACCCGAGCCGAGGCACGACTCCCCCTGGTGATCGTCGGTCAGGCTGCGACTTGATCACTCTGGCCGGTCGGCTACGTCCGAGTCGTCGACAGGAGGAGGTGCTAGCCGATCAAGCTTGTCCAGCTTGCGGGAGAGCTCTTCACGCGCCGCGCTCTGTGCGGACCGACTGCCCGGCAGTGCCGACCGATCCTGCTCCGCCCGCAGCCGAGCCTCCTCACGCGCCGACTCCGCGTCGACCTGCCGCACCGTCTCCTGGTGGAAACGCTCGAACTGCTCATCCTCCCACTCGCGTTCCTGCTCGGCGGCGCGCTGGTTCGCCCATTGCTCGCTCATGCCGGCGTTCCAGGTGCGGCTGAAGGAGCCGTCCCAGTCGAGCGGACGGGTGGACTTCCGGTCGTCGCCCGTCGGTTCGGGCGCGCCCGGCTCGGCGTCCGGCTCCGAGTCTGCGTCAACCGGTCGCGCCACGTCGGCGTCCGCGGCCGGATGGGGATCGGGCGGGGACGGACGGTCGGGATCACGTCCGGTGGCGGCGTCGCCTGTCGGGTCAACCGGTTCCGCGGACATCGCCGTCCTCTCCCCACTCAGGGACCTTGCCGGGCACGGTCATCTGACTGTCTTCCACCCGGCCATCGCGTGTGGCTTGATCGGTGACGGTAGCCGGTCACGTCGGAATGTTACGGCGCGATCGGTCCGGCTCACGCCGGTCAGGAGTCCGTCCGGCGGCGGCGCAGCCTGGAGAACCAGCCGGCGGTCGAGATCGCGTCGCCGATCCCGCCGCCCGCCAGGAGACCTGCGGCCGCCCCGGAAAGCCGATCGCCGCATTGCTTGCACAGCCGGCGGCCGGTCACCGTTTCTGCCGGTCGACCCGTATCCCGTTCCCCGCACTCATCGCAATCGAAGATCTCGATCTCACCGCTCCAATCCAGCCGTGCCGGACCCCCAAGCCGATCACGAGCTTCCCACGAGGGAGCCGTGGACTCATGATCCATCGCTCTGGTTTCGAGGCTCGCCCCAGAACAGGGTGACCCGCAGAACCGGCGGACCGCCAATAGGATCACCTCCGGCGAGAACCGGAACCCGGCATGCTCCGCCAGCAGCGCCGGCGGACGGAGAGCACCTCGACCAATCACCTGGTCATGCCTGGCCGTCGGTGTACCGGGCCGTCGGCCGTACCGATGACGCCCCTACTATCTCCCCATGGGGCTCGCCGAGGACTTGGAGGTGCTGGCGAAGGGCGCGGGGATCACACCGCAGAACCGAGGAAGGGAATTCGAGAGGTGGCTGAAGGCGCTACTCGATCTCGCCGGGATGCGGCCGCGTGCGTCCTTCAGGCCCAGAGGTGAGGAGATCGACGGTTCTTTTGTGGACGGCGGTCGAATTTACCTTCTCGAGGCGAAATGGCTTGCCAAGCCACTCCCTGCCTCGACGATCTACCAGTTCAAGGGCAAGATCGACGGGAAGTTGGTCGGCACCGTCGGGGTAATGGTGTCGATGAGTGGCTACAGCGAAGACGCCGTCGAGGCGCTCCGGCGCGGCAAGACGTTGAACGTCATCCTCTTCGACGGCCAGGACATCCGAGCTGCTGTGGCGGATGGCTTCGAAGCTGTGCTCAGCTTCAAGATCCACGCTGCCGTCGAGTTCGGTGAGCCCTATGTGCCCTACGTACGGGCCGCCATCCGGACGACACCAAATAGGGTAATCATTGTTGTTGAGGGCGAGCGGGACGCATTCGTCATCGGACGGATCGCGGGGCGGCTACGGCGGAGCCACCAAGGATACGATTACCAGATCATCACTGCTCTGGGCGCGACTGGCGTACCCGGTGTCTCCATGTCTCTCGCCGCGGAGAGCGAATGCGATGTGCTGGTGATCATCGATGCCGCTGCCCACCGCCAAGCGGGATGGTGGCCCCCCGAGTGGGATGATTCGGAACACCGGGTCCAGCTGATCGTGCTCGACCATGGTCTCATCGAATGGCTCTCTCGGCCCGAGCGGTACGCGGCATGGCACCCGGACGAAGTCGAGCACACGAGCCTGTCCCAATTGCGGCACCTTGTCAGCAATCTCAATCTCGACGATCTTGCCGAGCGAAGCGAGTCGTTCAGAAGGTTCGTTGCGGTGCTGGACGCCAACCTTTGGGGATAGCGCTACGGATCCCATCAGCGATCGCGTTCTGATCTGATGTTGGGCCAGCCACGGATCGCCACCCGCAGGCGCCACCCGGGCCCGGCAGTCCCGCCCGACCAGCAACACGTGGATCATGGCCTGTTTGCGGAGAGTCGCAAATCGACCAAAGGGCCCATAAACGAAAATCCTCGACATGAGGCTACAGCGCCGGACCAAGAACGGGAAAAATCGGCGTACTCGCACCGTTCTTCCTAGAATCATGATCGGCAGGTCGGGCTTTTCCCGCATCCAGACACCGTGATCTCGATTCAGGCGAGGTTTCGATGGGCGACCGGATTCTCGCAAAGCAGTTCGCCGACGACGCTGGCTCCGCGTTCGTCGAGGTGATCAGGCGGGCCGACGGGCCGGTGCGGCTTCAGGAAATACGCGCGGTCCTGGTCGACGCGGGCGTTCATGCCGACGACGTGGACCGGCAGTGGAAGCGCCTGCGGCCGCTCTTCCGCGAGCACCCGCAGCTCTCCAAACCTCAGCCGACACTGTACGAGTGGTCGCCGGCGGTGCATCCGGCCAAAGTATCCCTCGATGCGCTGGTGGCCTATGCGCGCCGACGTGGCCCGGCCTGGCTGGTCGGGGCCTTCGCTGACAACGTCACCGACAGTCTCGTCCGGGCCGACACGTCCGGAGCGCGCTCTGCAATCAGCTGGACCGAGCAGCGCGAGCAGGAGAAGGCTGTCCTGGTGGCGGGCATTGTCGGCTACGCCGTGCAGCTCGCCGCGGCCGGTGGGTCGGCGCCGGAGCTGGTGAGCTGGCTGCTGGACGAGGCCGGCCGCCGCCGGCTCACCCCGATCGGACGGGCTGGCGAGCAGACCCGGTTTGACGGAGGCGTGCACGACGCTCCGGGCCAGACCAAACCCCACGCTGGTGCGGAGGTCCGAGTCGTGCGGCCTGGCTTCTTCTGGTCTGGCGGTGGAAGCCCCGTCGTCGTGGCCAAAGCTGTCGTCGAGCAGCCGTGACGAGAGATGATCCTCTGTGACGACAACGAGAACACCGCGCCGGGGTTCGGCCCGTCTACCGGCGATCGCACAACCGCCGGTGCAGCCCACAGCGCGCACGGTCCGGCAGCTGTTCGAGGGCAGGACGTACCACCTCGACTCCTACCAGCGTGACTATGCCTGGGAAATAACCCAGGTCGAAAAACTCGTCGACGATCTCGCGGCGAAGTTCACCTGGCAGTGGGACGAGACGCATCTGGAGAGCGATACCCTGCTCTACGACTCCTACTTTCTTGGCTCTATCATCATCTATCGCGAGAACGAGCGGATCTATCTTGCCGACGGTCAGCAGCGAGTCATCACCCTGCTGCTGCTGCTGATCCGTTTGGGCACCCTAACCGAGGATCGGCACGACGCCACCCACCTTCACTCCGCGGTTCGCACGCTGATGCGCGGTGGGGACCACGGGGGCCAGCACTTCGCCGTCCGTGTCGATCGGTACGCGGAGTTCTTCGACCAACTCGCGAACAACCGTCTCTTCACCAGTGACGGTGCTCCTGCCGATGTGCGACGGCTGCACGAGGCCGCGGAGCATCTACTCACCCGCTGGCCAGAGAACCTGAAGCAGGACCAACTTCCGTACTTCGCGCGCTGGCTTCTCGACCGGGTCTCCCTCGTCGAGCTTGACGCCGGTGACGCCGCCCGCGGCAAGGAGATGTTTTCCGCGATGAACGACCGCGGCAAGCATCTCGCCCCGCTGGACCTGCTGAAGAACTATCTGCTCGCCGACGCGCCAGGTGATCCGTATCAACTCGACCTACGGTGGCAGCACATGGTCGACGAGCTGCATGGCCCGGACCGAGACGCACCGTTGGAGTTCGTCCGCGCGGTTCTGCGCGCCAAATACGTCAAACCGGCCGCCGACACGAGTCAGCTACTGGCAAGCGCACCGCACGAGTGGCTCGACGAAAATGCCGAAAGCATTGGTCAGAACCAAAAAAGGGACGGACGGGTCAGGCTTTTCACCGAAATCCTCGAGCCGCTTTCCCGACCCTATCTGGCGATGCAGATGGCTACGGGCCAGCTCCGCGCGGACCAGGAAGCGATCTGGTACAACGCCCACCTCCGGATTCCACGGCAATTCGATCTTGCGCTGGCCGCCGCCGAGCCGAACGAGTCGAACGATTTGAACCCGTCCGTACTGCGCAAAGGCGAACTGGTCGCTCGGTTCCTGGACCTGTATGTCGTCACCCGTGGAGTCAGGCAATTACCATATGGCCCGAGCGAGCTTGACGAACTGGTGGCGGGCCTGCTCGGCCCGGTGCGAATGACCCGCACCACTGACGAGCTCAGCCGTGTGCTCGGCGAGGCGGCAGCCGGCTGGTACGTCCACCTCGCCGAGATTCCCGAACTGCGGTACCGGCCCGGCGCGAACCGGCCGTTCGTGCTGTACTTCCTCGCCAGGCTCACCGCGTGGCTGGCGAAGGGAACCGGCCAGAGCGAGACCGTGGAACATCTGCTGGCGATCACGGAAGGTCAACGGCCGTTCGAGATCGAGCACCTGTTCACCAAGAGCGAGCGCACTGGCACCTACCGGGCTCAGGCGGAGTCCGACGCAGAGTTCGACCGCCTGCGGTCGAGGCTCGGCGGCTTGGTGCTGCTGGACGGGTCGGACAACGCCAGCGCCGGTGGCCTGCCGCTGGAACGGAAGCTCACGTCGTACCTGCGATCCAACGGGTTGGCTGGTTCGCTGCACCCGGACACCTACCGGAGCCGTGGACACAAGCGCTTCAACACCTTCGTCGCTGAGCAGGGGCTGACCGACCTGTTCCACCCCTACGATGTCGAGTCGCGGCCAGAGGACATCGTCAACGCCCGCGGCCGGCTATATCGGGCGATGGCCGAGCGGATCTGGTCGCCGGAGGCGCTCGGACTGCCGCTGCCACGCACGGCCGGACCATACGGCCCGGCGGGCGGCAACAACGACGGTGACGGCGGTGACGACGACGAGCGCCCGCGGCGGCAGCGGTACAAAACCACCCTGACCAACCTGATTGACGCTGGACTCCTGCGCGCTGACGAAAGGCTCGTTGGCCGCCGCGGCGGCCAACTGTTCCCGGCGACGCTTACGGCCGACGGCCGGATCCGCACGGCTTCCGGCGAGGTCCACCGCTCAGTCAGCGCCGCGGCGAAGGCAGCCACCGGAGCGTCCAACCCGGGCGACTGGCGATTTTGGCGGGTGGAACACACGAACGACACACTGTTCGCCGTCCGTGCCCGGTACCTGCGGGCGTCCGATCCCGGGCAGAACGGCTGAAGATCGCAGCTCGCAGCGGTCTCGTTGGCTTCGCCCCATCCGCCACAGCCGCCGCGGACGACCGCGTCGCGACTGTCACCCTCGACCGGCTCTACAAGGCACCCCCAACCAGCTGACGCAGGCGGATTCCGCATCCTATTGGTCTTCGATCCCGAGCGCCGCGCGCTCCCTGAGGGGGCGCGAGAATTCCGGACAATCCCGCACGATGAGACAGCCGTCCTCGGCACCTCAGATGCGGCGGCCCCGTCCCAGGCACAGCAGGACAGGAAAACGGTCGGAGTGGGGCTGCTTGGCGGTCAGCGCCGGAAGTCGTCGGCCGATTTCGGCAGCCGCAGGTGCCGGTCGGCGTCCGCCATCTGCTGCATCACGCTGAAGGCCTCGGTAGCGCTGATCTCCCCGTCGGCGACCGCGATGCTGAAGATGTCGATCGTCTCGCGCGTGGTGATGTTCTGGAACTTCGCGTACCGGATGGCGTCCCCGTCGTCGGAGATCCACCAGGATCCGGCGTACGACTCCCAGTTTTTGATCACATAGCAGGTCTGTGCCTCGCCGAGGTGCTTCAGCGGCTGATCGTCCCCGCCACCGAAGACGGCGCGCCGTATCCGCGCGATCTTCTGCACGTCTGCCGGATTGGTGATCTCGATCGGCTCATCCAGCCAGCCCCCTAATGGGAGCCGCCGCAGCGGAGGCAGCTTGACTGCGGACCTGCTCGCTTCGTACGCGACGGCTTCGGTCCACCTGCCCCGCCCACCGAGAACGGACTTGAGTAGGTCCAAGCGGTCGACTGCCGCGAAGTTACACAAGACGGTGTTGTCGGGGAAAAGGTGCTCTGTCATAGGGCGCCCGCTGCCCCCTCGCTGGCCTCAAGCGCCTGCTTGAGTTCGTCGGCGTCGATGCCGAGCAGGTTTGCGTAGGGGCGGATCGTGGTCACGCCGCTCTCGTAGGCCTTGTAGGCGTCCCGGACGAGCAGGCCGGGTGGGCGGGCCGCACTCGCGTCCGCGACCCGCTGCGCGAACTCTTCGGAGCGTCCGGTGATGGATGCCGCCTTCGCCGCGGTGAGCTTCCGGAACCGGTCGCAGGTCCCGGCGTCGATCAGCCGTAGCTGCTGCAGCCGGATCGCCAGCGCGGACGGTGTGACCTTGAGGTCGCAGGCGAGCGCGGCGAACCCGGCCTCGGCGAGGCCGGATGTCCCCGCCGTTTCCCGTAGCGCGTCTTCTGGCATGAGGAACGCGGACGCGAAGTTGTTTGCGCGCATCTCGCTGGGGTCTCTCGCCTGCGCCCGGTCGTAGATGTTCTTGTCCAGGTGCACGCCCTGGTCGTCGCCGGCCAGGAGGTGTCCCAGCTCGTGCGCCAGAGTGAACCGCTGCCGGGCCGGAATCGCGGATGTCCCCAGGACGATCAGCTTCGCGTCGTCCGACGATGCCGACAGCCCGTCGAAGCCCTCGTCGAGCATGACCACGGCCACGTCGGCCCCGAACGCCATCTCGACCAGGGCGGGCAAGTCTGCGCCGGTCACGGACAGCCCCGCTGCGGCGGTGCGTGCCAGCGCCGCGGACGCGAGCGCACGGCCCTGCTCGGCATACGTGCCGCCCAAGGCGCCGGCGTCCAGAGGCCGCCATGGCTGTGCCCAGCCGAACGTCGCCAGATCCTCGCGCATCACGCTGTACTTCTTCGCGGCCTCCAGCGCAGTGCGGGCCTGCCCGGTCGTGGTCCGCGCGGCGAGGGCCAGCGCGGGCTCCTCCCCGGTGAGCAGCCACTCGATGGTGACGCCACACTTGTCCGCGATGCGGGCCAGGTCGAGGGAGGAGAAGCGGCGGGCGCCGCTGAGGGACTTCGAGAGCTTGGAGTCGTCGAGGCCGATGTCCTGGGCGAAGGCGCGACGGCTCTGCCCTGATGCTTCGATCAGGTTCAGCACTCGGCCGGGTGTGCCTTCCATGCGACACAGTCTACTTGCGATTTGCGCAAATCGCAATTGCGGTCCATGATGGCCAGGGCACGTGGATTAGCCAGTACATGGGCGGACGTCGTGGGGGATGATCTAGTTGGCAACGCTTGAAGGCAACGCTTCCGGGCGGATCGCGGCAGCTCCCCCCGCACATGTCCCCCCGCTTCCGGAGCTGGGCCGGATCGTGAACGTCCGTGGCGCGACCTGGTCCGTCACCGACGTCCGGGCGCAGGGCCTGCCGCGCAGCCCGGCGGACGAGGCCGGGGCCGGCCTGGCGCATGTCGTCAGGTTGCAGTCGTTGGAGGAGGACCGACTCGGCCAGGAGCTCGCGGTCGTCTGGGAGCTCGAGGTGGGCCAGTCCATCGCCCCGGACCAGGGCCTGCCCGAGACGGTGAGCGTGGACGGGTTCGACGATCCGAACACCCTGGCCGCCTTCGTTGATGCCGTCCGGTGGGGCGCCGTCACGTCGGCGGACGGGAGCTCGTTCCAGGCACCGTTCCGCAGCGGCGCGAACGTCGAGGCATACCAGCTGGAGCCGCTGCGCCGCGCTCTGCAGTCCGCGCGGACGAACCTGCTGCTCGCCGATGACGTCGGCCTCGGGAAGACCATCGAGGCGGGCCTGGTCGTCGAAGAGCTGCTGCTGCGGCATCGTGCCCGCTCCGTCATCATCGTGTGCCCGCCGAGCCTGTCGCTGAAGTGGCGGGACGAGATGCGGGAGAAGTTCGGCCTCGAATTCGAGATCGTCAACACCGAGCTGATGGCGAAGGTGCTCCGCACGCACGGTCCGAACGCCAACCCGTTCCGGCTCTACCCGCGGGTGATCGTGTCGATGGCGTGGCTGCCCTCGCTGCGCGCGCAGCGGCTGCTGCGCGCGGTGTACGCCGATGCGCGGGACACGAATTCGGCGCGCCGGTACGCGTTCGACGTGCTCATCGTCGACGAGGCGCACCACGTCGCGCCCGCGAGCCCGGCCGCCGCCACCGGGTTTCGCGGCTACGCCGTCGACAGCCAGCGCACGGTGGCCACCAGGGCGCTGGCGGAGAAGTGCGAGCACCGGCTTTTCCTGTCCGCGACCCCGCACAACGGCTACTCCGAGTCGTTCACGGCGCTGATGGAGATGATCGACGGCCGCCGGTTCAAGCGGGGCGCGAACCTGGATGAGCGCGCGCTGCGCGACATCGCGGTCCGCCGGCTCAAGGCGGACCTGCGTGGCACGAAGGACTTCCAGACCCGCGAGCTGAAGGCCCTGCCCTTCTCCCCCGCCGGCGACGAGGTGGAGCGGTTCGCGCTACTGGACCGGATCATCGCCGAGAGCGCCCGGCTCAACGGGCGCGGCCGGGCGGGCGGCATCGTGGCGATGCTGATGAAGAAGCGGTTCCTGTCCAGCCCGTGGTCGTTCGCGCAGACGCTGCGCCACTACGCCGACTCCGACGGCGGATCGGGCCTCGAGCAGGACGACGAGGACCGGTACTACCAGGAGGTCCTCGGCAGCGGCCAGTCCGACGAGGAAGAGGGCGCCGCCGCGCACCCCGAGTTCACCGCGCTGCGGCACAGCAAACGCTCGGACCCGCTCGTCGCCGCCACCCAGGCCGACATCGACGTCCTGATCGAATGGGGCCTGGGCTACGAGAACAAGCCGGATACCCGCCTGCAGGCGCTGCTCACCTTCCTGGACGCCGTCTGCCGGCCGGATGGCAGGACCTGGACGAACGAGCGGGTCGTGGTGTTCACCGAGTACGCCGACACCGTGGACTGGATCGTCCGCGTCCTCGGCCAGCAGGGGTACCGGGAAGGGCAGGAACTCGCGGTCATCCAGGGCTCGACCCCGACGGAGGACCGGGAGGACATCCGGGCGAAGTTCACCGCGCCGCCGGACAGGCAGCAGGTCCGGGTCCTCGTCGCCACCGACTCGGCGGGCGAGGGCATCGACCTGCAGGCGCACTGCCACCGGCTGGTCAACTTCGACATTCCGTTCAACCCGTCCCGGCTGGAGCAGCGGATCGGCCGCGTCGACCGCTACGGCCAGCAGCACACGCCGGAGATCTACCAGCTCGCCCCGGCGGAGCGGGAATCCGCGCTCGCCAGGGACACGGCGTTCCTGCTGGACAAGGTGCGCGAGAAGATCAGCCAGGTCGCCGCCGACCTCGGCTCGGTCAACGAGGTGATCGACGCGGACATCCAGGATCACTTCACCCCGGGCGGCACCGGCCGGAAGGTGAAGCTGGCGGCGCGCGACGACGGCAGCGTGATCATCAACCGCGTGCTGGCCGGCGGGCAGGAACTGAACCGAGCCCTGACCGAGCTGTCGCGCACCTATCTCGACCGCAAGGCCGAGATGCACCTGACTCCCGCGAACGCGCAGCGCGTCGTGGACACGGCACTCGAGCTGACCGGCCAGCCGCCGCTGAAGCCGCTTGAGGGCGCCGACCCGGTGGAGGTCCTCAAGGTCCCGTCGCTCGGGTCCGCGTGGCAGCCCGCGCTGCGCGGGCTGGAGACCCGCCTCGACCCCGGCGTCCTGCGCCCGATCACGTTCGACGAGGAGATGGCCCGGGACCGGGACGACGTCGTCTACATCCACCTCGGGCACGCGCTGCTCCAGCGCTCCGCGCGCATCCTGCGCGAGGCGCTGTTCAACGTGGACTCCCCGGTCCACCGGGTGACCGCGGTCGTGGCCGATGGGCTGCCACAGTCCTGCGTCGCGGCGGTGTCCCGCCTCGTCCTGGTCGGGCTCGGCGGCCTGCGCCTGCACGAGGAGGTGTTCCTCACCGGCATCCGACTGCGCGGCAACGCCATGGCCGAGGCGAAGGTCGAGCAGGTTCTCGACCAGACCCTGGACGCCCAGGACCTGGTCCTCGCGGGCGAGGAGGTCCGCAGTCGGCTCGCGGACCAGTGGAACGCCGACGGCGCGCCGCTGCGGACCCGGCTGCTGACGGCCATGGAACAGAAGGCCCGCAGCCATCAGGAGCGGGTGATCGACACGCTGTACAAGCGGCGCGACTCCGACATCGCCCGGGCCCGAGAGATCTTCGCCGCGTTCCGCGTCAACCTGCAGGAGTCCCGCGACCGCCTCAACCGGGAGATCCGCAGCGAGGACGAGAAGCTCTTCCCCGACGACCAACAGCGGCAGCGCCGTCATGACCTCGTCGGCATGATCGACCGCCTGGCCAGCCTCGATGAGGAGGAAAAGCGGGAGATCACCGCGATCGGCGCCCGCTACGGCGACATCAAACCCCATGTCACGGCGGCGGCCGTCGTGTTCGCTCTGACCCCCGACGACGCGGCAGCGGTAAGGAACCAGGTATGAGGAACGGCAGCGACCTGCACCGGGACTGGCTCGGCCTACTCGACACCGACGGCCCGTTCCTGTCTGTTCCCGCCCTGAAGGAGGCCTGGCCCACCGGCATGCCGGTGGGCGACCGCGCCGCCCTCGACGCGCTGCGCGACGCGGGGCCCGCGTTCGAGAAGGCCTGGGACGTGTGGGACCTGGCCGAGAAGTCGACTGTCCACCAGGCCGCCGCCGCGCTGGCGCAGTACCGGGAGGCACGCGACAGCTGGGTGGACGTCGTGCTCCGCTCGGTCCTGGGCTGGAGGAACTTCTACCTCGCCCCTCCGTCCGTCGAGGTGAAGGTCCACGCGCCCGACTACTCGGTCACCGTCCGCCCGACCGGTGCGCTTACCCGCGGTGAGACGACCGGAGCACTCGTCCTCGTCACCGATCCGGTCGAATCGCTGCGCGACCCGCTCGATGACGGATGGGCCGCCAGCCCCATCGACCGGATGGAGGAACTGCTCCGGGCCTGCGGGGTCCTCGTCGGCGTCGTCACCGACGGACGCTGGTGGGCGATCGTCAGCGCCCGCCCCGAGACGATGGTCGCCTCCGGCATCACCGACTCCCAGCGGTGGACCGAGCTGCCCGCCGCCCGCGACGCGTTCATCACCCTGCTGCGCCTGCCCCGCCTGGTCGGCAATCGGACCGAGGACCTGCTCACCACGCTCTTCAAGGACTCGGTCGCCGCCGCCGAGGAGATCACCGAAGCCCTCGGCACCAACGTCCGCCGCGCTGTGGAGCTCCTCGTCCAGGCACTGTCGGAGTCCGCACTCGACGTCCGGCGCCGCGGCGAGCCCGACCCGCTGCCCGCCCGCCGCGACGATGTGTACCAGGCCGCAGTCACGGTGATGATGCGCGTCGTGTTCCTGCTGTTCGCCGAGGAACGCGGCCTGCTCCCGCAGACCCAGCTGTTCACCGGCGGCTACGGAATCAGCGACGAACTCGACACCCTCGACCAGCGCGCCCGCGACGAGAGCGCCGAAGCGCTTGACCGCACCCACCTCACCTGGCACCGGCTGCTGGCCACCTCCCGGGCGCTGTACCGGGGTGCGTCGTTCGAGGACATCCGCATCCCTTCCTACGGCGGATCGCTGTTCGACCCCGACCGGTTCCGCTTCCTCACCACCCTCGACGCCCACGGCACCCTCGCGATCGTGGTCAGCGACCGCGTCATGCTGGAAGTCCTGCGGGCGGCCCAGATGGCCGAACTGCGCGGCGAACCCGCGCGACGGATCTCCTTCCGTGACATCGACGTGGAGCAGATCGGCTACATCTACGAGGGTCTGCTCGGCTACTCCTGCACGAACGTCGACGAGGTCCTCGTCGGGCTCATCGGGAAGAAGGGCGAGGAGCCGGAGATCCCGCTCTCGCTCCTGGAGGGGTTCGCGGCGAAGCACCCGAAGCCGGACGCCCTCGCGAACGCGATCATCACCTGGGCGAAGACCGACCAGCCCGCCGCGGTTGCTCCGTCCAAGGCCGCCCTCGTGAAGGCGATCAAGATTTCTGCGGACGTCGAGGACGCCGACCGGGCGCTGCGCGCGGCGGTGCCCACCGCCTTCGGTCTGCGGGAACGACTCCGCCCGTTCATCGGAGCGATCCGCCGCGACCTGCGAGACCGGCCGACGGTCTTCCTGCCCGGCGGCCTCGTCGTGGTGGAGACGCCATCCCGGGCGACGGCGGGCGCGCACTACACGCCGAAGTCCCTCGCCACCGAGGTCGTCCTGCACGCCCTCGAACCCCTCGTCTTCAGCCCCGGTCCGCATCAGGAGCCTGACCACAACAAGTGGGTTCCGGTCGACTCCGACCGGATCCTGGAACTGAAGGTCGCCGACATCGCCTGCGGCTCGGGCGCCTTCCTCGTCGCCGCCGCCCGCTATCTCTCCGACCGCCTCGTCGAGGCCTGGCGACGCCAGGGCGAAACCGGCGGCATGACGCCGAAGGACCTGCAACTCCACGCGATGCGCGAGGTCATCGCCAAGTGCCTGTACGGCGCGGACATCAACGCGATGGCCGTCGAGATGTGCAAGCTGTCGCTCTGGCTAGTCTCCCTGGACCCGAAGCTCCCGTTCTCCTTCGTCGATGACAAGGTCCTCCACGGCAACTCACTGCTGGGCCTGACCGATGTGAAGCAGCTCCGGTACCAGCACATCGACCCTGGTAGCGCCACGCACACTCAGCGGACCCTCGGCGCGATCGACATCGACGATGTCCTGAAAAAGGCTGTCCGCCTGCGAGGGAAACTCGCCAGCGAGGTCAACAACGCGGATCCGGAGCGATCCGTCCGCGCCAAGCGTCGCCAGTGGCAGCAGTTTCAGCAGGTCACCGCCGACCTCACCCACGTCGCCGACGCCATCGTCGCCGCCGGCCTGCGCCTCGGCGGCAAGCCAGGCCGGGCGCTCAGCGTCGCGTACAAGGACCTGGAGACCGCCCTCGGCAAGGCATACCCGGACAGCACCCTGTTCGCCAGCGACCCGGACCGCACCGAACTCGACGCGATCTTGGCCGACGGCCTCACCCCCACAGTTCCGACGGACTACGAGCGGTGGAAGCCGCTGCATTGGATCATCACAATCCCGGACGTGATGGAGCGAGGCGGCTTCGACGCCGTCATCGGCAACCCCCCGTTCTTGGGGGACTCAAGAAGTACTGCCGCAATGGGCCCCAACGTTCGGGACTGGCTCGCCCACACCATGTCAAGCGGATGGAGAGGAAAGTCTGACCTAGTCGCCTTCTTTTTCCTCCGAGCCAGCTCGCTCCTGACGCCTAACGGAAATCTTGGTCTTATCGCCACAAACACCATTGCGCAGGGCGACACTCGCGAAGTAGGCCTCGACCGGATAGTGGCAAGCGGCTTCACGATTACACGCGCCGTTCAGTCGCGCCCCTGGCCTGCCGCCAGCGCCAATCTACAGTACGCCGCCGTATGGGGAACGCGAGCCTTGGTCGCGGAATACATTCAACGCATATCAGACGATGTTCCGACGAGACGAATCTCTACGCTCCTGGAACCCGTCGGCAAAGTCGATGGCTCACCCGTTCGACTGCAACAGAACGGGGGAATATCATTCAACGGATGCAAGATCGATGGGCAAGGGTTCGTCCTGGAACCCGCCGAGGCTCGGGCGTGGATCGAAGAGAACCACCGGAACGCTGAAGTGCTCTTCCCTTACCTCAACGGAGAAGATCTCAACTCCCGCCCGGATGGATCCGCGTCCCGATGGGTCATCGATTTCAATATTCGATCAGAAGATGAAGCTCGCCGCTACACCCTTCCATACAGAAGAGCATTTGAGCAGGTTAAACCGGAACGCGCAAAGAAGGCCAGGGTCGTGCGCGACGCTCCTTGGTGGCTATTTATCCGACCAAGCCCCGCACTGCGGAAGTCTATCGAACCCCTGAGCGAGGTACTTACCATTGCGATTGTAAGCAAGACCGTCATGCCGGTGCGCGTGACGACTGGCCAGGTTTTCAGCCATAAGCTCGCGGTCTTCGCAATCGACTCATTCTCGGATCAGGCAGTGTTGTCATCCAGCCTGCACCAGATGTGGGCGATCAAGTACAGCGCCACCATGCGCGCGGATGTAAGTTACTCACCGTCCGACGTTTTCCTTTCGTTCCCCCGTCCCCGGCCCACCGAAGAACTAGCCGAGGTCGGTCGGACACTCGACACCGAGCGCCGCGAGATCATGCTCCGCCGCGACCTCGGCCTCACCAAGTTCTACAACCTCGTCAACGATCCCGACTACACCGATGACGACATCGCACGGATGCGACAGATCCACGTCGAACTCGACCAAGCCGTCATGGACGCATACGGCTGGGGCGACGTGCCGCTTAACCACGGGTTCCATTCCTACCGGCAGATGCAACGGTGGACCGTCTCCCCTGCCGCTCGAGTGGAGATTCTGGACCGGTTGCTCGAAGAGAACCTGCGCCGGGCTGCGGCCCAGGGCGAGGCTCCGCCGTCTACTGAGGACGAAGACGAGGGGAATGGCGAATGACCACGCCCCGCACGCCTGTGACGTCCGCTGAGCCGCCCCAGTACCGGCTGGAGTACGAGCCGGATGGGAGTTCCTGGATTGCTCGGGAAAACCTGGCCGACATCCTGGAACGGGAACTGTTGGGGCCGATGAACGGGCCGACCGAGGTCATCGACGGCGTGCCTGACTCCGTGTACCTGGTCGGGCGGATCGCGCCTTTCAAGCTCGCCGCCGGGGCTGACGATCCGGCGGATGCGGATACGGGTGAGTCCGACAGCGACGTGGGGGACTCCGGCGATGCGCGGGAGGGTCAGGGGGTGCCGGTCACCGGGGTTGACGACAGCGGCGCTGGGGCGGACGAGGATTCCGGGCTGGAGGACACGCCGCAGCAGCGGGGGCTGATGATTCCGGCGTCGATGGGGCTGCGGTGCCAGGTGCCCGACGACCTGGAGGCGTTCACCGTGACCGCGTCGTGGGGCACGTATGAATCGGTGCCCGCGGCTGAGGGTGATGAGACGCGGATCCGGCGGTACCAGCGGACCCCCGTCGAGATCTCCAGGCGGATCGTGCTCGCCGACCTTGACCCGTCCGTGACGACGGAGATCCCGCTCAGGGACAAGGTCGTGCTGCGGGTTGACCGGCACGACGATGATGAGTATCACCGGCGAGTGGTCGAGGTCGCGCTGTGCAATGACCGGGAGGCGCCGCGGAAGATCCCCGTCGATGCGTGGCTGTACCAGGCGAAGCTCACCATGCTCACAGACGGGGAGCCCGCGTTCCTGCCCGTGACCGACGCGCTGACCGATGACCGGTGGGAGCGGGATGACGAGGTCCGGCGGCTGAACCTGCAGTACCGGGACCGGCTGGAGTTCGCCGTCGGGCGGACCTGCTCGGTCAGCTGGGAGGAGCCAGCTGGGTGGGACTCCCCCAAGATCCGGGCCGTTCCGGGCAATCGCCGGGTCGGGAAGATCTGGACGACCTGGCTGCCGGTCAGCGAGACGCCGCAGGTCGCCGCCGATGAGATCGATGAGGCGCTGCTCGACATGCGGAAGCTGGCCGCTGCGTCCGAGGCCGAGTTGCGTGCGGGGCTCGCGCCGATCGCGGAGAAGTACGGCTCGTGGCTGGATGGCGAGGAGACCCGGGCGAATCAGCTTCCCGGTCACCTGCGGGACGAGGGGCTGGATGCGGTTCATGAGGCGCGCAAGGTGCAGCGCCAGCTCGCGGCCGGGATCGAGCACCTGCTGGGCGACGCGGACGCGCTGCGGTGCTTCCGGTTCATGAACGAGGTGATGGCCGACCAGCGCGTGCAGTCCCAGGTCGCGCGCCGCCGGGCGAGCCGTCCGGCGGAGTCCCTCGACGAGGCGCGGGCGGCGGTGCTGGCCGGAGACAGGCCGCACTCGTGGCGCACGTTCCAGCTCGCGTTCATCCTCATGCAGCTGCCGCTGCTCACCGACCCGGCAGCGCAGATGCGCTCCGGGGATCTCGCCAAGGCGCAGCTGCTGTTCTTCCCGACCGGTGGCGGCAAGACCGAGGCCTACCTGGGGCTGGCGGCCTACGCATTCGCGATTCGGCGGCTCCAGGGCGTGGTCCAGGCCGCGGATGGCTCACTCGACGGGGGCGCCGGGGTGACCGTGCTGATGCGGTACACGCTGCGGCTGCTGACCGCCCAGCAGTTCCAACGGGCGACCGCGCTGGTGTGCGCGGCGGAGATGGCGCGGCGTCGCGACGTTCAGGCCTGGGGCACCGAGCCGTTTCGGATCGGCCTGTGGGTCGGGACCGACGTGTCGCCGAAGCGGTACAAGGAGGCGAAGGAGCAGCTCGACCGGTCCTCCTCGTCGGGCGGCTATTCGCGGCTGACCGTGCTGCAGTTCCAGCGCTGCCCGTGGTGCGGCACGCCGATCAGCGCGGCCAACGTGCGGCCCGACGACGAGCACCAGCGCGTCTACGTGTACTGCGGCGACGAGCTGGGCGACTGCCCGTTCTCCCGCGACGGGTCAGTACCGGAGGGGTTGCCGGTCCTGACAGTGGATGAGGAGATCTACCGGCTGGCGCCCGCGTTCGTGATCGCGACCGTGGACAAGTTCGCCCGGCTGGCGCGGGAAGGGGAGGCTGCGGCGCTCTTCGGCTACGTGGCGGAGAAGTGCGAGCGGCACGGCTACGTGCACCCGGATTACCAGGGCTGCAAGATTGCTGTGGGCAGCAAGCACCCGAAGACCACGGCCTACCGACGGCCGGTGACCCGGCTCCGTCCGCCGGACCTGATCATCCAGGACGAGCTGCATCTGATCGCCGGCGCGCTCGGGACGACGGTGGGCCTGTTCGAGGTCGCCGTCGATGCCCTGTGCTGGTGGCGGACTCCCGCGGACCTACCGGTGCGGCCCCTTCTCGTCGCCTCCACCGCGACCGCGCGCAACGCGGCCGACCAGGTGCGCGCCCTGTACGGGCGGGGCACCACGATCTTCCCGCCGCAGGTCCTCGACGCGGGCACGACGTTCTTCTCCGCCGAGCAGCCCATTTCCCGGAAGTACCCGGGGCGGCGCTACGTCGGGATCAGCACCTCCGGCGTCCGGCTCACGACCGCGGAGATCCGGGTGTCAGAGGTGCTGATGGCAGCCGGGCAGCTCCTGCTCGACCGGTCCGGGGACGTCGCCGATCCATACCTCACGCTGGTGGGGTACTTCAGCGCGACCCGCGAGCTGGCCGGCATGGCCCGGTACATGGGCGATGACGTGCAGACGGCGCTGGCGAAGGGGCACCCGTGGTCGCGGCTGCCGCGCCGGTTCGGCACGGTCGGGCAGCTACACCTGGCCGAGCTGACCTCCCGCGTCTCCTCGGCCGACATCACCGGGACGCTGGACCAGATGGCGGTCTCGTTCGA
This sequence comes from Frankia gtarii, assembly GCF_025403375.1. Classification (GTDB taxonomy): domain Bacteria; phylum Actinomycetota; class Actinomycetes; order Frankiales; family Frankiaceae; genus Frankia; species Frankia gtarii. The sequence goes on along the minus strand of NZ_JAMPTM010000045.1, from coordinate 13,226 downwards.
CCCGGAATTCGACTCGACGGCGGCACGGCGGGACCGGGCGGCGCGGCGGAAGGCGAAACAAAAGGTTCCCGACCGGCCGGTGCGCCCGTTCGACGTGGTCCTGGCGACGTCCATGCTGCAGGTCGGCGTCGACGTCGACCGGCTCGGCCTGATGCTGGTGGTCGGCCAGCCGAAGAACACCGCCGAGTACATCCAGGCATCCTCCCGGGTCGGCCGGCAGGCGTCCCGGCCCGGCCTGGTAGTCGCGCTCGGGAACTGGGCCCGGCCGCGGGACCTGGCCCACTTCGAGCAGTTCCGGCACTACCACGAGACGTTCTACGCCCAGGTCGAGGCGCTGTCAGTCACGCCGTTCTCGGCCACGTCCCTGGACCGCGGCCTGGACGGCGTGCTAATCAGCGCCGCCCGGGTGCTGGAAGCAGTTGTGCCCGGCGGGCTGTCGGCGGAGAAGAACGCGGGCCGGATCGAGGATCGACGAGACGTTGTCGTCGAGGTGATCGACGCGCTGGTGCGCCGGATCGGGCGTGCAGCGACCGAGAGCGACGCCGAGCGGGCGCGGGCGCGGCTGCTGAACCGGCTCGACCAGTGGGTCTCCCGGCGAAAGCACCTGGCCGAGCTGCACAAGACCCTGGTCTACGAGCGGTTCTCCGCCTCGGAGGAGGGAAAGTACGACGCGCTGATGATGAGCGCGGAGAACGCCCGCGCGCTCGGCAACGGCAGCGATGTCGCGCCGTTCGTCGTCGCGAACTCCATGCGCGAGGTGCAGCCGGAGATCAACCTTCTGGTGAGCCCGATCAAGGACAACCTGATCTACATCGCGCCGCCCGGCGCGCCGCAGTGGGAGTTTCCCCCGGCAGAGGAGGTCACCTCATGAGTCTGCTGTACAACGAGCAGCGCCCGGTCGACCCGCTGGGCGACGCGGACGCCGAGAACGACAAGCAGGTCAAGCACAACCGGGCCAAGGTCGGGTCCAGCCGCCCGTCGTCCCTGCTGTACACCTACGGTCCCGGGGCGATCATGGACCTGCCCCAGTTCACGATCATGCCGACCGGCCTGGATGACTGGAACCGGATCTGGCGGCGCCGCGAGTCCGACCCGCCGCAGATCCACGCGCCCCGGCTGCGGCAGGCGGTCCGCACCCACATGCGGGCCCCGAACGTGCAGCTGCGCCCGTTCCCGTGGCAGCCAAAGCGGAACACCTTCAGCAGCGAGGGCGCCGACCTCGGCGTGCCCGCGCGGGTGTTCCCCCAGTGGCTGCGGTGCACCGGCTGCGACCTGCTCGGCCTGGTGTCCCAGTTCAGCTACGTCAACACCCACCCGTACCGCAGCGACCTGGCCCGCTTCGAGCATCCGAAGTGCCCCGGCCGCAGCGGCGAGGGCAAGGCGACCCGTCCAGCCGTCCCGGCCCGGTACCTGCTCGCCTGCGCGGCGGGACACCTGGATGAGTTCCCCTATGACCTGTGGGTGCACCGGGGCCGCCGGTGTGGGAAGGCCGAGTTCCCGTTCCTGAAGATGATCGACCGGACCGCTGGCAAGGGCGCGTCGGCGACGATCCACTGCGCGTCCTGCGGAGAGCGGCGCCAGATGAACGAGGCCCAGGGTGTCGCGGGCGCCGCGAAGCTGCCACGGTGTCGGGGCCGTCACCCCCACCTGGACGCATTCGAGCCGAAGGGCTGCGTTGCGGCGACGAAGCTGATGCTGATCGGCGCGTCCAACCTGTGGTTCCCCTCCACACTGTCGATCATTGTGATGCCCGAGTCTGCCGAAGAGAAGGCCAGCGACCTGGCGGACCGGCTCCGGGGCGCGCTCGGCGACAAGCTCGCGAAGTACGCGGGCAACCTGGAGCTCATCCGCGACTTCGCGGCAACCGCGAAGGTCGACGTGACCGGCCAGTCCGATGACGCACTGACCGCGCTGGTGGCCATCGCCCTCCAGCCGCCGCCGTCCGAGGAGGAGCAGGAAGCCAAGCTCCGCGACTGGGACCCGGTCGACCTGCTCGTCCCGGAGTGGCGGTACCTGCTCAAGGACCCGATCGGAGACCGGCACGAGGACCCGGCCAGCGGCCTGACCCTGTCACGGCGGGACCGGGACCCGCAGTTGCGGCCCGAGATCACCCGGGTGCTGGCGGCCGAGCGGCTGCGGAAGGTGAACGCGCTGACGGGCTTCACCCGGATCGACGCGTTCGACCGGGTCGGTGACGTGCCCCGCCGCCTCGTCCCGTTGGCCCGGGAACGGTATCCCGACTGGACCGTCGCGACCGAGGACCGGGGCGAGGGCGTCTTCCTCCAGCTTGCCGAGGAACGGGTCGCGGCCTGGGAATTGAAGGTTGAGACCAGCAAGATTTGGGAGGCGCACAAGGAGGCGCATCGGCGGAACTTCAACCGGCGGTTCTCCGAGACCGCGGAGAACATCCACGCGGACGAGCGGCTGAGGCCGCCGCGGTACTGGCTCGTCCACAGCCTCGCGCACGTCCTGATCCGGGGCATGGCGATGGAGTGCGGGTACTCCGCCGCGAGCCTGAGCGAGCGGCTGTACGCCTGGCCCGGGACGGACGAACGCCCGCCCGCGGCGGGGCTGCTGATCGTGACAACGGCATCGGACAGCGACGGCACCCTCGGCGGCCTCGTATCGCTGAGCGAGCCAGTACGCCTGCAGCGAGTGGTGTCATCGGCGCTGGAGCGAGCGGCACGCTGCTCATCGGATCCGATCTGCGCGCGCCGCACCCCCACCGACCCGGAAGACTTCCTGCACGGAGCGGCGTGCCACTGCTGCGTGATGGCATCAGAGACATCATGCGAGCGGGCCAACCGGTTCCTGGACCGCCGGTTCCTCATCGACCTCCCAGGAAGCTCCCTTGGGTTCTTCGGATGACCCGGCCAGGAAGCTCGGCGCGCTGCTGACCGGGAGCGAAGCACGGGAGATCGCGGACCACTTATCGGACGACGACACGCTCACGGCGTCGTTACGAGTCGTGCCGGTCGGCCGCCGGGCGGAGATCCGCCTCCTGCTGTCGGGCATCGACCGGACTGCGATGATCACCGTGCTGCGGGCGATCGAAGGCGCAAGGTCGGCGCCGACGACCGTGGACCCGCTGTGGACGATGCCGGGCCACCTGGCCCAGCATGGGCGGCTGACGCAGTCGGTAACGTTCCTTGTAGACAACGCGCGATACTCGATTGTCTGCTCGACGTTCAACTTTCAGCGGTCATCAGGCCTGTGGAATGGTCTGCGGCGAGCGGCACAGCGACCCGAGATCATGATGAAGGTCTACATCGACACGGACGCGGCTGACGCCGGACCACGGCGACCAGGGTCATCGACAACGGACGAGGTCGCGGCGCATCTGCACCCAGCCCTTGTCCTGCGGACGAAGCGCTTCGATGGCCGCCAGGTCCGCAACCACTCGAAGTTCCTGTCGATCGACCACAGATTTCTGCTCGTCACCAGTGCGAACTTCTCCTGGAGCGCCGAGAACGCGAACCTGGAATTCGGCGTCATCATCGACAACCCCAACCTTGCCGAGGCCATCGAACGGGAGCTACGCGAAGCTGAAAACTTCATCTTCGAACACGTGCGTCCGGCGGGGCCCGCTTCATGTGAGCCGGCAGAATAGCGCAGATGGCCCTGACCGCGTCGTGTCCGTTCGGGCCGCTGCGGCCCGGTGACGAAACCAGGCGAGCGAGACCTGGACAGGGACGTCAAGGTTTCGCCTTCCGCCCGCGTCTGGGGCGGTGCCGGGTCGGTGCCGCCCGCCGCGCGGCGGGTGGCGAGCATCGATCCGAGGAGGACGAGCACCCGGGCCGAGGGGGATCCGGGCTCGGGCGTGTAGGTGACGAACATCTGGTCAGCAGACGCAGGCGTCGTCCAGGTGACGTGGTCGGGGTTCTCACCCGCGGTCATTCGCAGGATCCCGACGGTGTCACGCGCGGAACCTTCCCAGTCGCGGCGCCGAGCGGCGAGCTCCTCGTCCAGAAACATCAGCCGGGCCGTGTTGCGCGCTCGCGCTCGGGCAGGGCCGCGAAGTCGGTGAACAGAGCACACGCGAGGCCGTGTAAGCCCGGGGCCGACTTCCCAGGCTCGAAGGGCGAGGGCCTCATCCTGCGCTACTCGATCGACCGCGTCGGCGGAATCGGCCTCTGGGCGGCGGCGCGCTGAACCTCGGCGCCGGTATCAGTCCGGCGAATGAAGGACGGCATACCCGTGCCCTCACCGAACTCATCGGCCAAAGCCAGGAGCCGCAAACGAACTTTCGTTGCGGCAGTTCGATTCCGCGGGAAACACCATTGCGCTCCTCCGGGGCGAACATCGGCCCGTGATAGCTTGCCGAACGGCAGAATACTGACGTTCCCGACAAGGAGGCCGGATTCATGTCAAATCTCGCCGACGACGACGCGCCCCTGGCCGCACCCGAGCTGACGACCCCCGAGCAGTGGCACGACTATCTGCGCGAGTACAGCGAGACGTATCTGCGCACGGCCGATCCGGGCGAGCTCTCCGACGAGCAGATCCAGCATCGTTGGGTGGGTCACGAGCCGGCGGCCGAGCAGACGGTGGTGGCGGCCGAGCAACGCCTGGCGATCCGTTTCCCGCCGACCTTCCGCAGCTTTCTGGCGGCAAGCGACGGCTGGCCCAACCCCGCCGAGTGGGTCGACGAGCTGCACGCGAGCACCGACGTCGCCTGGTTCCGCGACACCATGGACGGCGCCGGTTTCATCGACCTCTACGGGGAGCCGCGTAACGACGACGAGGACGACAGCGACATGCTGTCGCTCTTCCGTCGATCGCTGGTGATCGCGAGCGGCGAGGACTTCTGGCTGCTCGATCCGGCCGATCCCGGCCCGGACGGCGAATGGGTGGCCTGGGAGTTCACGCCGAAGTACGGCGGCCTGGAACGCTTCGCGAACTTTGCGGAGATCTTCCACGCCAGCCGGGTCTCCATGGAGCAGGAGGCAGCGGACGACGACACCGATCGATGACGCGGCGCTGACCGACACCGCGCTGGCCGACACAGCACTGACCGACACAGCGGCCAACGGACGGACCCGGGGCGCTCAGGCCGAGGAGCCAGATCCGGACGGTGCTGTCCTGGCCGCCGCTGGCGAGGGTGCGACCGTCCGGGGAGCAGGCTGGGAGGGTGATTTTCGGCATGTCGACGAGGCGACGGCTGCAGCGGGCTATGCCGACAACAATTGTGTGGTGCCGAATCACAATGACCGCACCAACATCGAGCAGAGCGTCGATCTGCTCGTCGGCCGGCTCATCGCCCGCCTGCGCACCGAACTGGGCATCGATCTCACCCTCGGCCCGCGCGCCCGCGCCCGCCTCCTCGTCGAGCTCACTGCCGAACAGCACCTCGACGACCACAGCATCGGCTCCGCCCTTGAGGACATGCTCATCACCCCGCTCCATCAGGCCCTGAACACACACAGCCCGGCACTGTCGGGCACCCTGACGGTCACCGACGTGGCCCGCGAGTACGGCGCCTGGACGGTGTCACTCAGACATTGAGGCAGGGGCGAGGCGGCGCGTAACGGAGAACCATGCACGTCGGCTCGCCGAGATGCGCCGGCGGCAGAGTCTCACCCATGCGCAGTTCTACAGGCCGGACCGAAGCTTTTCGATGATCTTGTCGAGGTTCTGGAGTTCGGCTGAAGCGCCGGAGCCGTGGGTCGTCGCCAAGACGTGACGGAGGGCTTTGAAGACGGCCAACGCGGCTGCGGTCCGGGGTGACGGTAGCCGGTCACACCGGAATGTGACGGGGTGAACCGTCTGCGCGATCGGGCCTGGCACATGCCGGTCAGGAGTCCCTCCGGCGGCGGCGCAGCCTGGAGAACCATCCTGCGGTCGAGATCGCGTCACCAATCTCGCTGCCCGCCAGGAGACCTGCGGCTGGAGAGCCGGGTGGGGTCAGATTGTCGGGCCGGAGCGGGTCGGCGGAGGTTTGGGCAGGGCGATGCGGACCTTCTTGTTCAGGTGCTCCTCGAGGAGCGCCTTGAGTTCGCCTCCTTCGATGAGGCGGATTCGCCCCGCGCGCTTCGCGACGAACTCCCTGCTCGCGGGCCCGAACCAGGAGGATGTGACCAGGATTCCCTTGGTGGCGTTCTGGTCGTCCATTGATCCCCAGAGTGCCCGTACCGCCTCGGCTGGAACGACCCGCTTGTAAAGCTTGGCCTGGATGACACAGACGCCGCCCGTGATCGGGTTCGCGTCCGTGACGACGACGTCGACACCGTCGTCACGTGAGCCTTGGGTCGTCTTGGCCCAGCCAGCCATCCCGACTTTCTCGAAGAGCTGGCGGATGAGGTGCTCAAAGGTGAACGGGTCCATGGCGAGCAGGTCAGGGCGGCTGTCAAGCTCGGCGGCAGCGTCGAAGTCGTCGATGAACTTGTAGCGAGAAAGGTCGAAGTCAACGATCGGCGTCACGGCCTCCACGTCGTACGGGTGCGGCGACACGATCGCCTTCAGGTGCTTCAGACAGCCCACGGGGTTGAGGTAGTCAAAGTCCAAACCCTCGTAGATCTCCCGCGTCACGCTGAGGGTGATCAGGCAGGGGTAGGCCGGCTGGCCGGTGCCAGGGTCACGGGTTCGTACGTGTCCGTTGAGGGCAACAGAGTCGACCAGGCTTCGCGGGGTGGTCTCGAAGATCTCCCGCAGGTGACGCAGCGCGGTCTGTGCGACGACGGAAGCATAGAGAGCCTTACGGTCCCGGTCTGCCCGGGCCAGGGTGTCGATCGCCTTGCGCGTCTTGACGTAACGGAAGCCACGCTCCTGCGGGACAATCTCGTTGGTGGGCAGATCGAACTCGATCCAGATCTCACGCGGCTCAGGCCGGTAGGCAAGCCGCCGGCCGTTCGGGAACCCCGCCGGGTAGCTCGACCGGTCCAGGACCTGCGCGACGAAGTCCTCGACTGCGTCGGTGTCGCCCGCACGATAGGCAGCCTCGAAAAGTGCCACCTGCTGGTTGTGCCGGGCGGCCTCGGCACGCACCCTGTCGGCGCGCCGCTGGTGGTCGCCGCGGGCCTGGCGGATCCCTTCCTGCCTGTTGGCCTCCGCACGCTGCGCCGTGTCGACGGCCTCCTGGTAGCGCCCTTGCGCCTCGTCCAGCTCCTGCTCGTAGCGGGCACGACCGCCCAGCATCGCCGCCAGCCCGCGCGGAGGGCCGGGCGGGGCGAAGTCGTCCCAGTTCGGTACAGGCGTCGGCGGCCCGAAGCGCGGCAGGTCAAAGGCGGGGATCCGCGCCTCATGCCGCAGGCTGCCGAACGAGAACGGGGTCAGATTCGCCCCGTTCAGCAGCGCGTTCAGCGTCTGAACCCGGGCGTCGACCTCAGCGGACAGCTTGTCGGCCTCTGCCGCCATCAGAACGTGGTTCAGCTGCTCGCGCTGCCGGGCGTCCGTCCGGGCCTGGCGTTCGGCCTGCCGACCCGCCCGTTCCATCGCCTTCTGCACCCGGTTCGCCGCCGCGTCGATCTGGCGCTTCTCGCGCTCGAGGCGAGCCTGCTGATGCTCTTGGGCACGGCGGAACTCCGACCAGCCCGAACGTTTCCCAGCCACCTACATACAGCACCAGATCAGGCACTTTCTGGCAAGAAGTGTTGACCGATACGACATCTTTCCGTTATGCAATGTGACTTCAGTCCCAGGGGATGTCGTAACCGACACCTGATATACACCGGCGAGTCGGACGTCGACCTGCTGGTCGAGAGCATGTCGCTCAAGGCCGCGCTCGCGGGAACAGAGTTCGACCTACACACCGCCGCGCCCGACGCCGCAGCTCGTCTCCGCGAGACCCTGCGAGCCCTTCTCCAACGCGCCCAACGGGACAACGAGATCCGCGGCGACATCGACATCGACGACCTGTTCGCGCTGCTGGCGGGCGCCTTCGCCACCCTGCGCCACGCCGACGCCGAGGCGGCCCCGACCGGATCGCCCGCCTCAACACCGTCCTCTTCGACGGCCTCGCACGCGTTGGATCCACTACCGAACAGTTCGACGAGCTCGTCAACACCTGCTGCGCGCCGGTGGACCCGTGATCCTCGGCGAGGCGACCCACCACCTCATCGGCTCCCGCGCTCGAGGACTTGGCCTTCCGCGAAGCCGGTGCTCTTCGTGGCTTCGATCTCGATCTTCACTACGAGCTCGATGCCGTCCTGGCGGAGGTTGGCAATGATCTCGTCTATGGACAGCCGGCCAACGGTACTGGTACTCGGTCAGCGCCCGTTTCGCGGAGTGGCTTCGGTGAACGGCGTCGCGCGGAAGCCCGAGTCGTTGCCCTGGTGGAAGTACAGGTGCCCGGCCAGCGTCCCGTCCTCGCCGAGGGCGGCCCAGCCACGCCCGCTGACCTCGTCGCCGTCATCGTCGCCGATCCAGCTGAACTCGACGAGCGGTCGGCCGTCGCGCTCGGTGGAACGGCAGTCCAGCCAGCCGCGGACGGCGATGAACCCGAGTTCGCCGGCCCTGCCCTCCGTGAACTCGATGAATCCGGGCTCGACGAGGTCGATGGCGTCCTCATCCCACAGATCCATCTCCACGATCCGCCACCGTCCGGTCAGGCTCACCATCCGATCCTCCGCACTCGTCGTGGTCGGGTCAGGCCGGCCCCTCCGACCCGAGCAGGACGATCCTCTCGCCTCGTCGATGGCCGCATCGCAACCGGCCTCCGGATCGACCAGCCCGCTCGGCGCCGCGACCGAGATCGGTTGACGCCATCGCGGTGCTCCAAATCCCTCACTCGGGGCCCGCCAGATCCGGCATTTGAGGGGTTCCAAATCCGTAGGTCAATGAGCTCCGCGGGGCCGTCGGCGACGCCTTCGTCGCCGGCGCAACCCTTTACCTGGGCACCCACTCGTACACGTTCGAGGACCGCCGCCATGTCATGCCCGTCGACACGATCTGGGCCCCATAGTCGATCATGATGTACCGCGGAGCCGAGACGCGCCCTGAGGACGTAGAAGATTTCACCGAGAGGGTGACGGCTCGTCGCATCTCCGGCAGCTCGGCGAAGCGGGCTCGAAATAAGTCTGGCTTATACTGAGCCCATGTGGGAGATCGTGCTGCACCCCGAGGTCGAGCAATGGTTCCTCGACCTGTGCCGCATGGACTCCGCCAGTGCGGACCTGGTCGCCGAGGCCATCGACGTGCTCGCCGAGCACGGGCCCGGCCTGGGTCGCCCGCTCGTTGACAGGCTCAAGGGCAGCACCTACCACCACATGAAAGAACTCCGACCGGGCTCGGCCGGGACCACCGAGATTCGGCTGATCTTCGCCTTCGACCCGCGTCGGGAAGCGGTCTTCCTCGTCGCGGGCGACAAGTCTGGCGCTTGGCGCACCTGGTACCAGACCGCGGTCCCGCTCGCAGACGAAAGATTCGGCGAATACCTGAGGATCTTGAAGGAACAGGAGGGATCGTGACCACACCGTCGAACTGGCGTGATGTCAAGGCCCGCGCCCGCGCGACCGATCCCGAGTGGGACAGCGCCGCGCGGACAGCCCGCCGCGCCGAGATGCGAAGCCAGATGCTCGCCTCGGTCAGCGGCGCACAACTCGCCGAGATCCGCAATCAACTCGGCCTCACCCAGGCACAGCTCGCCGATGCCACCGGCCTGACCCAGGCGAGAATCAGCCAGATCGAGAACGGCACCGCCACGGGACTGGAGGTTCTGCGCACCTACATCACCGGCCTCGGCGGCCACCTCGACATCGTCGCCCGCATCGGCAACATTCACCTCAACATCGCCTGACACGACGGAGACGGAGACGGCCGGTCACACACCCGGGCCCGGTACTACGCGGCTGGCCCTCGTTTCTCCCACAGGTGCCGGGGGACGGCCACGGGCTGGACGCGGATCGCCCGGCCTGGCGATCGCGAACACCGTCATCGACCGATACGACGCCGTCCCATGGCGTTACGACCGCGCCCACTACAAGGCCGCGCTACGCCCCGGCTTCGGTGCATCAACCGGTCGTCCGGTCCGCACCCGCTTCGACCCGGACCTGGCCGATCGAAGACCGTCGACTCCGTGATCGCGCGGCCCGTCGCCGGCTCGTCACCGCCACAGCCCGCGTTCTGGCTGAGCGCGAAGGCTGGGAGGCGGTGACCACCCGCCGGTTGTCCACCGAGATCGAGTACAGCCAGCCGGTGATCTACAAACATTTCGCGTCGATGGAGGACCTTGTCGAGGCCATCGCGCTGGAGGGCTTCGGCGAGCTTGCCGAGGCCCTCGGCGAATCTCGGCGCCGTGCGGCACGGACTGACCACACTCGGCCGCAACGACCGGCTACGCCCGGGGCACGACACCGACCGCATCGATCTCCTCGTCGCCCAGTTCCGCACCGCCCGCTCCCCTCTCGGCACCTGACAGTCAGGTCGCACCCGCTGGAGCGCGCTGCTGCTCGCGTTCACCCACGCCAAGCACCGTCGCAAGATCGCCTGAACCGCGCCGTGCAGCCCGTCGTCCTGGACACCGACGTCGTCTCCCTTAGCAAGCGCGGGCTCGGCTGTGCGGCGCTACCGGTCGCTGGTGTCAGGCGGTACTCCCGATCACCGAAGTTTCCGGCGATGCGACGCTTGCCGCCGAGGGCACCGACGTAGGCGAGCAGGGTAGAGAGAGCGGCACTGTCGAGTTCGCCCCGTTCGAGGGCGCAGACGCGCGGCTGGGAGACTCCCATCGCGCGCGATCCGCGATCGGAAGACTTTTTCTAGTGCGATTGGAAGACTAAATGACTTGCGATTGGTAGAGTAGATTGGTGATCAACTACCGGCGCCGCATCCTCGACGACACCCTGGACGAGCTTCAGCCGCACCTTCGCGCGCTGTCGATCCACGGGCCGAAAGGGGTCGGCAAGACCGCGACCGCGACGCAACGGGCCGCGTCGGTCATCGATCTCAGTCTTCCCGGCCAACGTGAGATCATAAAAGCGGACCCGTCCGTCCTGACATCACTGCCCGGGCCGGTGCTGGTGGACGAGTGGCAGCGCCTTCCCGAGGTGTGGGACCACGTGCGGCACGCGGTTGACGCCGGCTCGCCGCCCGGCCGCTTCATCGTTGCCGGCAGCTCGGCGCCCCGGGGGACGGTGGTCCACTCGGGCGCGGGGCGGATAGTACCCATGCGGATGCGACCGCTGAGCCTGGCAGAGCGGGGCCTCGAGACGCAGACCGTGAGCCTGGCCGCGATCCTCCACGGAAACCGCGATGTCGGCGGGGCCACCGCGCTCCGGTTGACGGACTATGTCGAGGAAATCACGGCATCGGGCTTCCCCGCCCTCCGCAGTCTGCCACCTCGTGTACGGCGGGCGGAACTGGATGCGTACCTGGACAACGTCGTCCAACGGGAGTTCCCCGAGCAGGGCTACCCGGTCCGCAGGCCGGCGGTACTGCGCGCCTGGCTCACCGCCTACGCCGCCGCAACATCGACGACGACGGCCTATTCAAAGATCCTCGACGCTGCCACCGCCGGGCTGGCGAACAAGCCGGCCAAGGAGACCACGCTCGCCTACCGCGACGCCCTGTCGTCCCTGTGGCTGCTGGACGCGATACCGCCCTGGATCCCCAGCAGGAACCACCTTGACCGACTCGGCCAGTCCCCCAAACACCACCTGGCCGACCCCGCCCTGGTCGCACGGCTGCTCGGACTCGACGCCTCCGCGCTCCTGCGCGCCGAGCAAGGCAGCACGGACCTGTCGGAGGGCACAACCCTCGGTGCGCTTTTCGAGCATCTAGCCGCGCTCAGCATCCACACCTACGCCGAGGCCGCCGAAGCCCGGGTGGGCCACCTACGTACCCGCAACAACGACCACGAAGTGGACCTGATAGTTCAGCACGCGGATGGCCGGATACTGGGCATCGAGGTCAAGCTGGCCGACCGGGTCGAGGACGCCGACGTCAAACACCTCCAATGGCTCCGCAGTCGGATCGGAAAAGACTTGATCGATGCCATCGTCATCTACGCCGGCCAGTACGCCTACCGTCGAAGCGACGATGTCGCCGTCATCCCGCTGGCACTGCTCGGTCCGTAACCACTGCGCGGGCGCCACGGTCACAGTCCTCGGCCGGGATTCCCGCACGGAGGGGTCCGTGACGTAGCGCCAGGCGACGTTGCGCTCCGCTTCGGGACGGGAGGGGACGCCGGATCAGGTAGCGATGAGACACGCAACCATATCCGTTCGTAATCGATTGGTAACTTAACAGACGAACATGCCATCCGCGACACGCCAGATGTCGATGAAGCGCATCTCCACCGGGCCGCCGGTGGCAGATCCGATCACTCTCAGCTTGCGCACAGGTTGCACAGTGAGTATCTAGCGTATGACGCAGCCCGAGGACCCCTCCAGCGCGACGGTCCTGCCCAGCGCAGTGGTCAGCGCAGACGCCCCGGCGGATCCGGTGTGGGCCCGGCCGGCGCTCGTCGGGCTGCTCGCCGCTGCGGCGGTGCTCTACGTCTGGGACCTGGGCGCCTCGGGCTATGCGAACAGCTTCTACGCGGCGGCGGTCCAGGCCGGGACGAAGAGCTGGAAGGCGTTGCTGTTCGGATCGCTCGACTCCGGGAACTTCATCACGGTCGACAAGCCGCCGGCGTCGCTGTGGGCGATGGCGCTGTCCGGGCGAATCTTCGGTTTTTCGAGCTGGAGCATGCTCGTTCCGCAGGCGCTGGGCGGCGTGGCCGCGGTCGGCCTGATGTTCGCGGCCGTGCGCAGGTGGTTCGGCCCCGCCGCCGGCCTGCTGGCCGGCTCCGCGCTGGCGCTCACCCCGGTGGCGGCGCTGATGTTCCGCTTCGACAACCCGGACGGCCTGCTCACCTTCGTCCTCGTCCTGGCCGGATACTGCCTGGTCCGCGCGCTCGAGGAGGCGTCGACGAAGTGGATGGCGGCGACCGGCGCCGCGCTCGGCCTGGCCTTCCTGACGAAGACGCTGCAGGGTTTCCTGGTGCTGCCCGCGTTCGCGCTGGTCTACCTGATCGCCGCGCCGACCGGCTGGTGGCGGCGGGTGTGGCAGCTGCTCGCGGGCGGGCTGGCGATCGTGGTCGCCGCCGGCTGGTGGGTGGCGACGGTCGCACTGTGGCCGAAGGGTTCGCGTCCCTACATCGGCGGTTCCACCGACAACAGTGCGCTCGGCCTGGCCTTCGGCTACAACGGCCTGGGCCGGATCTTCGGCGGTGACGGCAACCGCGGCGGTGGCGGCGGCGGTGGCGGTGGGTTCGGCGGCGGCCGGGCGAACCTGAACGAGCTGGCCAGGCG
>NZ_JAMPTM010000459.1 GCF_025403375.1 Frankia gtarii | reverse complement strand
CCCGCGGGATCAGCCACACCATCCCCGAACGCGCCGACCAGAAGAACAACCGCACACGGCGCGGCCAGGCCGGTGGATGCCCCCCGACATTCGATACCGAGCGGTACAAGGCCCGCACCGTCGTCGAACGCTGCTTCAACCGGCTCAAGCAGTGGCGGGCGCTGGCGACCCGCTACACCAAACGCGGCCACTACTACCGCAACGAGGTCATCATCGCCTCGATCATGCTCTGGCTCGCCGAAGATCCACGAGAAACTGCCTAGATGGAGCGAGATGAGGCCGAGCGGCTGTCCGTAGCTTGGGTCACGGTGTCCGACGTGTCCCTGGATGATGTCCCCTCGCCTGAACCGAGAGCTGACGTGACCGCCAGCTTGCAGCCCGCGCGCCAGCGGGTGGCAGACGCGGTAGCTGCGGCACTGGAGGAACTGCGACCGACATCTGCACGGCTCTCCGTGACGGTTGGCGCTCCGGATGGCAGCGAGCTGGCCCAATCACGGATCCGGCTACAGGAGCGTAAGTTCACCGCAGCGGACGCCAGTCGTCGGCTCGGCCTGCCGATCTCCGAGTCCGAGCTCGTCGGCTGGGTCAGCGAATGGCCGGTCTCAGCCCGCGGACACAAGGCCGGGTCCAAATCTTCGCTGTGGGTGCTACCGGCAACCGAGCGGGCTGAGCTGAGGGTCGATCTGGCCGGGTGGCTGCAGGACGTCATCGCCGATGAGGGGATCTCCGAAGCGGCTCCGCCCTGTCCAGGCCATCCCCACCCGATGCGACCGGAGGTTCACAAAGGACAGGCATGGTGGGCGTGCCCCACCGGTGGCCCAGTTCGACCATGGGCGGAGACCGCCGGGTGACCGACTCTCGGGAAGACCTATAGGTCATCCCATATGCACACCCGCCCCTGGTCACGGTTCGCCATCCAGCAGGCCGCGACCAGGGGCGGGTGAGGTCTAACCTGGCCGATCTCGGAGTTCATCGGATATCGGCTCCGGGACTGCCCCAAAGCCGGCCGGATAGCCGGGGGAGAGAATCTCCGGCCTATCCGGCTGAGCGCCTGCGCACGAGTGGGGCCTCGGCTACGCCCGCATGGGCGGGGCCGACCAGCTCATCGGCCTGCACCAGCTCGTGATGGAGAAGAAGCCCAAGCCCGGTGACCTGATCGCCGCCGTGGGTGCAGGGATCGGGTTCATGTGGACCGTTGGCGTACTCGAAGTGCTCAACATGCCAGAATGGTGACCAATCGGCTATTTTAAGTCACCACGGTGGCCGCCGGTGCGCTCGCGGCGCCCCGGCGGCCACGCTTCGAAGGGAGAGTCCCATCCTCGGCGCTGCCAAGCACACCAATCTCGCGGTGGCATTCCTGCTCGAGCTCGCCGTCTACACGGCGGTAGGCCTGTGGGGCTACCAGACCGTGAGCGCTGGTCGATGGCTGAAGGCGGGCGCAGCGCTCGGCTGCGTTGTCGTCATGGTCGTCCTCTGGTCGCTGTTCGGCGCCCCGTCCGCGACCGTGACCCTGCACGGTGGCGCGCTCCCCGCGTTCCAGACCGCATGGTTCGCCGTCGGCGTGGTCGCCCTCGGGGTAGCCGGCTGGCAGAAGCTCGCCCTCGCCCTCGCCGTGCTGACGATCGTCAACCTGGTCCTCGCCTACCACTGGCACCAGCAGAACGGCTGACCGGCCCACCCAGCGCAGCCGTCCGCCACCGGAGTCGGCCGGCGGCTGAGTGCTGCGCCCGGTTAGTCAGCGCTCGGGCACGCCGCGGGTGGTCATCCGGATCAGCGACGACGCCACCGCCTTATTCACCGCGTCGATCCGGGACACCGCGCCGAGCTTGACGAAGACGCTGTGCAGGTGGCGTTTCACGGTCGCCTCAGTGATGGGAGTCTGTTGCATTGTGGGAGGGCAGGGCATGGTTGGCCCTGTCGAGCTGGTGATCAGATCGCGAGGGTGAGCTCGGTGAACGCGGCTGTGAGCCGTGCGTGCGGGTCGGTGTCGATTCCGAGTTCGTAGTGGCCGCGACGGATGTTCTGGACGAACACGTGCCCTGTACTGATCGTCTGGGCAGAACGCAGGCGTTTCAGCCCGCGCATGGGCCGGAGTCCGGCTTGTAGGCGGCTGTGGTCGGCTTCGATTCGGTTGTTCTCCCGCGCGGCGTCGACGTGGCAGGCCTCGGGCAGGAGCTCGTCGAGGAACCGGGGTAGACGGGGGCCTTGTCGGTGGTGACCTCGACCGGCCGCCGGCCAGGGGACAGCGCCCGGATGCAGAACCGGCGGGCGGCGGCCTGATCGCGGCGGGTGCCGGCCAGGACATCGATGACCTGTCCGTGCTGGCCAACAGCACGGTGGAGAGAGGTCCAGCAGCCGGCGACCTGCACCTGGGTTTCGTCGACGAACCACCGGTCACCAGGACGGTGCCGACATGGCCGGGCCGCGTCAACGAGAAGCGGCGTGAAACGCTGCACCCACCGGTAGAGCGTGACGTGATCGACGTCGAGGCCGCGTTCGGCGAACAGCTCCTCGACGTCCCGGTAGGACAGCGCGAACCACAACTACCACCGCACCGCCAGCACGATCACCTCCGGCGGGAACCGGAACCCCGAGAACTCCGACGTTGGGACCGGGACACGGACACAACGTCGACGCATCCTCTGACCATGACCGGTCGACAGCCACCCGAAGGCAGACACCGCCCATCCAACAGCGCCGTCCGCATGTTTCGCGCGAGCGACGGAGTGACGGGCGGCGGGGTGGCACGTCCGGGTCTCCGGGAGGCCAGGGGGTCG
>NZ_JAMPTM010000458.1 GCF_025403375.1 Frankia gtarii | reverse complement strand
GGGCCCGCGGGGTCGGGGGTGAACGCCAGGCCGGCGTCGGCGGCGATGTCCGCGGCGATGGCGCCGATCGGCAGACCGTCGGTGGGCAGGTGGCGGGCGAATTCCGGGGCCCGCAGCAGGTGCAGGGAACGGTCGGCTTGGGTGGCGGCAAAGCTGCGGGCGGTCTCCGCGCGGGAGCGGATGCGCCGTAGCAGGACGGCCCGGTCGGCGAGGAGCGTCACGTGCCGCACCTCGTGCCCGGCGGCACGCAGCGGATCGACCAGCGCAGCCAGCAGCCCGGGGTCCAGCACCGTCATCGGCACGACGACCGGCCCGTCGCCGGCATCAAGAACAGTACGGAGCATCTCGACGACGCCGGCTCGCCACAGGGGCAGGTCGCGGAAGTCGCCGCGCAGCGACGCGGGCAGCATCCGGCGCAGCGCGAAACCGAGATGTTCCGGGTCGCAGACAAAGGCGCCGGCCAAGCCGCGGTGCAGTTCGTAGGCAACCTGCGTCTTGCCCACACCGTTGGGCCCGTTCAGCCAAATAAGCATGCCGCAAAAGCTATCAGCACAGGCCCGGACCGACCGAAGGCGGATCAACGCGGCGTCGCCGAACGCCACGCGCCAAGTTCCCGCCTCAGCCGCACCGGACACGGCCGGCCCTACGCTTCCGGCTTGTGTTCCGGGAACTCGTCATCGCCGCGGTCTCACGGGTCGACCTCGAACTGGGGCCGGTGATCCACGGACCGCCGTCCATGGAAAGCGATGAAATCCCGCCACCTCACGGCACGGCCAACGGCACGGCCTGACGCCGCCCGGCGATCCGGCCTGTTCTGCTCCGACTTTCGGCAAGGAGACACCACGAGTGGCCACCAGCCCCCAGAAATCGACAGTCTTCGATTTCGCCCCCCAGGACCGGTCCCTGCTTGACGCCCAGATCCGGGCGTTGGAGAACCTGGACCGCGGTGACTTCCGGGATCTTCCGCCCGCGACCGCCGGTAAGTTCGCGCAGTTGCAGGGCGCGGGAACGTTCGCGTCCGTCCGGATTCCCGGCGCGGACCCGGACGTCCAGCTCGACGCGGGCGTGTTCGTCCCGCTCGGTGCCGGTCCGCACCCGGTCGTCATTCTGCCGGCGCCACTGGCGCCGACCGGGTGGCGTTCCTATCCCGGATTGCTGCTCAACTTCGCGATCAAGGGATACCTCGCCGTCGCGTACAGCGAGCGGGGCCTGGCCGAGTCCACCGGGAAGATCGACGTCGCCGGGCCGCGGGACCGGGCGGACGGCTCCGCCGTCATCGACTGGGTTCTGGAGAACCACGCCGACCGGGTGAACCCGGACCAGATCGCGTTCGCCGGCTCGTCCTACGGCGCCGGCCAGAGCCTGATCATCGCCGCGCACGACGACCGGGTGAAGGCCGTCGCCGCGCAGAGCGCCTGGGCGGATCTCACCCGCTCGCTGTACGAGAACGAGACCCGGCACATCGCGGCCTTCGAGGCCCTCGCGGCGCTGTTCGGCGAGGACCGCCTCTCCGACGAGACGCGGCAGATCTTCGAGGACTTCCGCGCCAACAAGAACATCAAGAACCTGGTGGACTTCGGCGCCATCCGCTCGCCGATCAGCTACGTCGAGCGGCTGAACTCCCGGCAGGTGCCGATCTTCCTCGGGACGTACTGGCACGAGACGATCTTCTCGGTGCCGGCCGTCGTCGAGTTCTTCAACGAGCTCAGAGGCCCGCGCCGGCTGCTGGTGCAGATCGGCGACCACGGCGGCGACGAGATCCTCGGCTTCCTCGGCGGCTGGAGCCGGCCGACCGCGACGACCTACCGCTGGCTGGACCATCACCTGCAGGGCAAGGACAACGGCATCGGCCAGGACGGCAACGTCCACACCGAGTACATGCACAACCTGTTCGACCTGCGTAAGTCCAACGACTGGCAGTCGTACGTCCAGCCGACCCGGCGGTTCTACCTCGACCAGCCGCGGGGCGGCTCCACCGACGGCGCGCTGGCGTCCCGGCCGGCCACCGGGTGGACGACGACCATCCAGGCGGGCGTGGACACCCCCGCGCACGTCGCCGAGGCGCTCGTCCAGACCGGCGTCCTGGAGCGGCTCGGCTCCCCCGCCATCTACGACACGGCGTCGATCTCGCGGCGGGACGCGGCCGTCTGGGTGACCGAGCCGCTGGTCCAGTCCAGCCAGCTCACGGGCAACGTCCGGCTGCACCTGACGGTCCGCCCGTCCGCGGCGACGGCGACGATCGTGACCCACCTGTTCGACGTCGACCCGGGCCGCGCCAAGGGAAAGATCATCACCAGTGCTCCGTACACGCTGCTCAACGAGCGGGAGGGCGAGGCGCGCGCGATCGACGTCCAGCTCCAGCCCGCGGACTACCGCATCGCCGCCGGCCACCAGCTCGCCCTCGTGATCGACACCAAGGACCGCCTGTTCGCCGACGCCACCGTCGACGGCGGCCAGGTCGAGATCGCCTCCCCGGACGGCGCCGCCTCCTACCTGGAGCTCCCGCTCGCCGACCTGCCCGACGCGGAATAGCCCTGCTGTTCCGCGGAACAGCGGAACATTCGCCTGAGTCCGGGACGGGACGACGGCCGGGCCCGTGCGGTGGACGCCGCACGGGCCCGATCCGTCCGCGACGATGGCGGCGACCGAACGGCGTTCGGCGGCCGGCCCGGCACCGCGGTGCGGATCGGTGGGGCGCGGGCCCACCGGCGGCTACGCTCGGCAGCTGCGCCCGCCGCCATCTACCGCCGCCACCACTGGCTGCTCTCACCCACTCACCTCACCGC
>NZ_JAMPTM010000457.1 GCF_025403375.1 Frankia gtarii | reverse complement strand
AGAGGATCGCGATCAGGGGAAATGCGTCGAACGCCAGCCACGTGCCGAGGGTGCTGACCGCGTACGCGGCCCAGAGCCACCCGAAGCGCCATCCCGTAGACCGCCCCGCTTCCACCACCCGACCCAGCCCTTCCCGCCGTATCCGAACAACACCTCGTCGACCAGCAGGATCTAAGCGAGCAGGAGAAGGGCGAAGCAAACAACCGCCGCGCCGGCGAGCCACAACAACGGGTTGTGCGACTACTGTCGGGCGGCGTGGATCTCGACGCTGTGCGAACGTTCGTCTCCGTCGCGGACACCGGTCAGTTCCAGCACACCGCCGCCGAGATGGCGATCACCCAGCAGGCGGTCTCCAAACGCATCGCCAAGCTGGAAGGAGACCTCGGCGTGCGGCTGTTCACCCGCACCGCGCGCGGAACTCAGCTCACGATCGACGGGCAGGTGTTTCTCCCGCACGCCCGCGAGCTGCTCCGGGCCGAACAGCGGGCGGTGGATTCCGTGCGGCCCGGCCGGCGCCCGCTGCGCATCGACGTCATCAACCGGCGGACCGCGCCGGCAGCCCTGCTCCGCGACTTTCACCGCGGGTATCCCGACCTGCAACTGGACGTTCTGGTTCTCGACGACTCCGGCGTCGACGTCGCCATCGCCGCCGTCCGATCCGGATCGATCGACGCGTCATTTCGGGCTGTCACCATCCCCGCGCGGCGGCTACCCGACGACATCAAGGTAATGCGGGTCGTCGACGAGCCCCACCAGCTCCTTACCGGTCCGGCCCACAAGCTCGCCACGGCTCCCGCCGTCACACCCGCCGACCTGGTCGGGCACAGGATCTGGATACCCGGCATCCTCCCCGGGACCGAGTGGGCCACCTATTACAACGACCTCGCCGCGGAATTCGGGCTCGCCATCGATCCGATCGGCCCCAACTTCGGCACCGAGCACCTACTGGACGTGCTCGCCGACTCCGCGACCCTGGCCAGCCTCGTCGGCGAACAGACCCGGCTGCTCTGGCCCACCCATTACGACCTGCGCCGCATCCCGTTGTATGACCCGACACCGGTCTACCCGCATTCCCTGATCTGGCATCGCGACAACTCCCACCCGGCGCTCGCCACGCTCCACCACCACCTCGCTTCAATCCGGCCCAGGCGGTTCGACACCGGGATCTGGATGCCGGCGTGGGCAACCCGACAGGCGTGAAAGAGCTGCGCGCGACCGCAGCCCCTGCGGAACCTCGGCTCCGAACACCGAGGCGCTGAAGAGTGAACGCGCCGGCGCTGCAGCGCAGACCCAACCTTCCGCGGCCGCCGGGCCCTCTGTAGAGATGGAGCCGACAGCGCCATTGAGCCTGCCGCAGGGACACGGCGTCTGTTCGGCTCCCGGGTTCTCGCGTCCGGACCGCCGCATGCCGGCACGCCGGGGCCCGGCATCGTCCCCGCATGGAGAGGTCTCGCCCATGACAGCTGCCCACCCCGTCGCCACCCCGCGCCCGCAGGACCAGCAGGCCCCATCCACGGAAGTCGTTTCGAGCCGGCCCGATCCTGATCGCCGTGGCACCCGACTGACCCGCCGGCTCACCCGGTTCGCCGGCAGCGCGGTCCTCGCCGGAGTAGCGGGTGCCTTCGCCGCCTATCCGGCCGGTCACTTCTGGGAGTGGGTCGCGAATCTGCCCGGACTGCCCATCTGACCAGCGCGCATGCCTGGCCCGGGTGCCACTCCGGCGGCCGGGCCCGACATAGTTAGATGATCTATCTGAGATGTCCTCGAGCAAATTTCTCGGCGCGGCCCAACCTTTTCCGCCCGGCGGTGCTCTGTGCTGGCAGTGGCACAACCGCGAAGCAGCGGGAATGGAGGGCCCAGCAGTATGACAACGACGCACGAACCCGACGGCGGCGCTTCGCCGCAGGCAGCCGGAGCGCCGCGGTGAGCAGCCTGCCCGAGCGATCTCGGGCCGTGTCCTTTCCGACTGTGTGGCCGAGTGAGGTGGAGAAACTCTTCGACGACAACGCCGCCCGGCTCCGCGGGTATCTGCTCTCCGTCGGCTGCCCGGAACCCGACGTCGACGACGTCATCCAGGACAGCATCCTGATCGTTGCGCGCAGATTCGGAAGTCTCGACCATCCGGAGATGGTCCGGACCTACTGGTATCGAATCGCCAGCCGCCTGGCGTGGAAGATTCTGAAGGAACGGCGCGACCGATCACTTCTCGGTGATCCGGCCGACTATCTTCAGGCTCTCCCAGACCCGGCGGAGGGAACGGTCGATGCAGACGGGCGGCAGGCCGCACTCGCGCTCGTGCAACGCCTTCCGCTGCGACAACGGCAGGTGCTCTGGCTACGGGTTGTGGTGGGATTCAGCGAGGCCGAGACGGCGGAGGTGCTGCAGATCTCCGTCGGAACGGCGAAGTCGCAGTACAGCGACGCCAAGAAGAACATGAGGAAGTTCGTGGGGGGCTCCGGGGGAACTCGGGAGGAGGGCACCATCTGATGGGCGTCGAATTTCTGCTGAGGACCCTTGCGGACCCCGGAGAGCCGACCGAAAGGAATTCCGGGCGGACTTTCGTCGACATCATGCAGAGTGCTGACGAGGACCCGAGGGAGCGTCGCCGAATCCAGCACCTCGCCGATCTCCTCGACGTCGAGGATGCTGTCTACGCCCAGGCACTCGAGCACCTGGCCGCCGGCGACGACGCCGCCGCCGAACCGCTGCTGCGCATCGCCGCCGACGCCGGCGTCGGCGAGGCCGAGGACCATCTCGCCCGCATCCTGGCGGACCGGGCCGCGAACGCCGTC
>NZ_JAMPTM010000456.1 GCF_025403375.1 Frankia gtarii | reverse complement strand
CGCCGCGACCCCGCCCAGCTCGCCCGCGTTGGCGGGCGAGCTGGGCGGGGTCGCGGCGGGGCCGGACGGAGCGGACGAGCGAGGCCCGTACGGGCGGTGTGGGCGGCCACCGTCTCGGCCAACCGGATCAGGCCGAGCACGCCCAGTCCCAGCATCACCTGGACCGGAACCGCCGCGAAGGCGTTGCGCACCTCGGTGATCAACGGAACGAGCAGGACGAGGCAGGCCGTGTCCGTCCTGCGCACGGACCGACCATGGTCCATCCAGGCCACGACGAGCCCGGTCAACAGCAGGAAGCCGACCACGCCGCGGGCGCCGAAGTTGTAATAGGCCTCGGCGATCGGCGATCCCCCTATCGGGCCCTCCCGGTTGAGCATCAACACGTTGAACAGCCGCTCGTCGCTGAACTGGGAGGGCTGGGGATGGCCGAGCAGCCGCCCGGACACCAGCCGGTCGAGCTGGCCGTAGAAGGTCGACCCGGCGGGCGGACGCTCGCCGAACTCGTCGCGCCATTCGAGCACCGAGCCGATCGGGCGGATCGAGGCCCCGAGCTCGGCGATCCCGTCGACGGGGCTGAAGGTGATGGCGCTGAGCCGGGTGGCGGCGAGGCCGGACTCGCGGATCTCCCGCAATCCGCCGATCAACGCCAGCAGCATGACCGCGCCGAGCAGGACGACGACCCCGCGCACCACGATGCGTCGCCTGGCGGCCACCGCCGCCGCCGCGACGGCCGGGAACATCACCTCGCCCCGCAGCCCCAGCGGCAAGGCCACGGCGGCGAACAGCGCGAACACCACGAGGGCCGCCGTGCGCCACCGGCTCGGCCCGCCGATGACCGCGAGCGCGAGGCCCAGGCCCACCCCGAGCAGCACGTAGGGCACCAGCGGGCCGCGCAGCGCCGTCTGACCGACCGCGGCGTACGAGCCGAACAGCAGCCCGATCCCGCCGGCGGCGAGCACGATCGCGACGAGCCCGACGACCGACACCGCGAGCACCACGAGGCCGGCGGGAGCACGCAGATCCGGCCGGTCCGGGGAGGCGGTGGCCGGCAGGTCACCCGTGACGGGAACGGGACGGTCGCCCGCGACGCGCACCGCCCGCAGCAGGGTCATCGCCGCCACTCCGACGGCGGCGCTGACGATCCCCAGCGTGGCCACGGCGAAAAGCCGGCTCATCGGGTAGACGGCCAGCCAACGAAAGTCGTACTGGCCGCGGATCCGATCGAAGGAGGTGTCGGTGGCGAACAACGTTGCCACCCCGAGGTGGAACACCGACAGAGTGATCAGGTAGACCGATGAGCAGGCCCACACCCCACGCGGCTGGGCGCGGACGCACAGCAGCACGCAGCCGGCGACCACCAGGACGCCGAGCTGGGCGGCGGAGTGCTCCGCCAGTTCGGCGAACGACGACGCCCAGGCCGCGACCACGAACAGGGCCACCAGGCAGCCGGCGAGTGCCATCCCACTCGCCCGGCGTGACGGCGTCGCGGCCACGCCGGCCGGTCGGCCCGCCAGCGCGGGCGTGGCGGGCGAGGCGGCGGCCGCAGACACGGGTGGGTACGGCCGCCCGAACGCACCTGGTCCGCCGGCTCGACTCGGCGCGGCCATCGCCTAGGACCACACCGCCGTCATGTCGCGCTGCCAGGCGTCCATCGTGAACGGGGAACGGCGCAGCAACCGCATCGCCTCGCGGCGCTGATCGATGGTCGGCGGGACCGCGGTGAGCATGTCGGCGGTGTCCGCCCAGACAGCGTCCGACGTGGCCAGCGGCAGCGTGGCGACCCCGGGCAGCAGGCGGGCGATCTCGACGACCCCCGGCAGGTCCGCCGAAAGCACCGGGGTGCCCACCGCGAGCGCCTCGAGCACGACCGTGGGCATGCCCTCGTGCAACGAGGTGACCAGCAGCAGCGAGGACGCCACGAGCAGCCGGGGGATCTCGCGGACCTCCCCGGTGAACTCGACGTGTTCGGCGACGCCGAGCCGGTCGGCGAGCGCGGTCAGGCGGGCTGTTTCGGCGTCGTCCTGGCGCCCGACGATGCTCAGCCGCGCGTGGACCGAGCGGGCTCGCAGCGCGGCGAGGATCTCGATGGCGCGGGCCCGGTTCTTCAACGGGTCCGGACGGGCGATGTGGACGAGGGTGACGTGCTCGTAGTCGTCCTCCGCCAGATCCTCGGCGCGCCGGCGCGCGGCGATCGCGACCCCGGGCGGCTCCAGTTCGACGCCGTTGTAGATGACGCGGCAGCGCGGATCGAGCCGCCACTCCTCCCGCCACAGCCCCCGCATCGCCGCCTCGCTCACCGCAACCAGGTCGGTGGCGAACCGGTCGAGCAGCAGGCGCCCGAACGCCCGCTGCACCCGGCCGCGCAGGCTGTCGCCGTGCCGGTCGGCGCTACTGACGAAGTACGCCACCCGCCGCCGCACGCCACCGAGGCGGGCCAGCGCGAGCACGACCCCGGAGAAGGTCGCCACGGCGGAGTGGACCACGTCGGGACGGACCTCACGCAGCAGCCGCAGGAACCGCCAGCCGAAGCGCCAGTCGGTGCGGCAGTAGTACACCTCGCTGCCGAGGTCGCGGATCTCCGCGTCCAGCGAACCGGCGGCGCCGGAGGTGACGGCGAACTCCAGCCGGAACTCCTCCGGATCCAGCCTGCGCAGCAGGTTCACGGCGCGCAGCTCCACGCCGGCCCGGTCCATCCGACCCAGCACCTCGAGCACCCGCACCGGGCGGTGACGGCGGCCCGGGTCGCCGGGCTCCGACCGGGTGGCCACGGTGGCCGCGCCGGTCGCGGGCGGGGCGGGGC
>NZ_JAMPTM010000455.1 GCF_025403375.1 Frankia gtarii | reverse complement strand
GGGACGGGTGGGCGGCGTCGGGGCGAGGCGTTCGGTACGGCGGAGGTGCCCGGGAGGTTCACCGGGGTGGCGATGATCGCGGTACGGCATCCGCGCGGGACCGAGCCGGGCCTTCCTGGCGGGCTGGCACGGGCACTCGCGGGGCGGGGTGACTCAGCGGCAGGGGCGACAGAGATCGCTGTTGCTGTGCCCGAAGTCGACGTGACGCCGGCGCCGCAGACGTGGCTGGTCGTCGCGACCCTCCACGGAGGCACACGCGGACGCGCCGACGGTAGACCACGGGGTGAGCTGCACGCTTCCACACTAAATCCGTGCCAATGGCAGGTCAACGGGCCGATCGGGGCACCGGGACCCCGACGTGGCGGCCGATGGCCCCATCCCCTGGATACGCCAGAACGACAGGGGAAGCGACTATGACTTCGCTCACTGCGCCCGCATATCCGCGCACGGTGCGGGCCTGCCGATCGCCTTCGCGGTCCGCGGGCGGGATGCCCGGCGGCGCCCGGCTCGGCCGTGGTGTGTCTTGTCCGGAGGTGATCCGGAGTGCTCCTGGCGTTGTTCGTCTGGAGATGACAAGTAGACAAATTGGGTATCGGTCCGGCTCGCACCACTGTCACGGAGCCCCGCCGGAGTGGGTGGAGCCTGTACTGCGGGCAGCGGACCGTGAGCAGGGTGGCGTGAATGCGTTCGCGGTGATCCGGAGGGCTCGAAGCGGAAGCGGAGAGCACCCCCCGGTTGGTTCCGCGGCAGCTCGGTCCTGGTAGGTTTCCGTCGCCGAAGAGACGCTCTTCGATGACGATGCCGGGGGGGTCGAACTTGT
This sequence comes from Frankia gtarii, assembly GCF_025403375.1. GTDB lineage: Bacteria > Actinomycetota > Actinomycetes > Frankiales > Frankiaceae > Frankia > Frankia gtarii. Next base: position 1,997 of record NZ_JAMPTM010000455.1, on the reverse strand, counting down.
CCTGACCGCAGTGTTGCCACAGCAAGTCGTCCGTGTCGGTCTGGTAAGAGTCGACGCACTACCGGGCGATGCGCGGTCTTCGGGACACGGGCGGCCGGCCGAACATAATCCGGAACCTGTCGGCGAGAGCGCGCAAAGCGTTGGCGTGCAGCGGTTCAGACGCGGGCTCGGGTAGATCTCGGCGTGCTTGAAGGTGGGTTTATGAAGGTGTGGCGGACAAGATTTGTCGGGACGGCGGTCATCGCGATGACGCTGCTGGCGGCCTGTAGTTCCGGCGATTCTTCGGGCAGTGCGAATGCTGCGACCGGCGCCTGCGCCCCCGGTGTGACCGATGATTCGATCAAGGCCGGTCTGCTCTATCCGGACAGCGGCGTGATGGCCGCCCAGTTCACCGGCTTCCGGGCCGGCGTCACCGCCCGGTTCGGTGCGGAGAACGCGACCGGCGGCGTCGACGGCAGAAAGATCGTTTCCGGCTGGCAGGACGACCAGTCCGACCCCAGCGGCAACCTGCAGGGCGCCCGGGAGCTGGTCGCCCAGAACGCCTTCGCCGTCGTCCAGTACTCCGCCGTCTCCCAGCAGTCCATCGACTACCTCGACTCCGCGGGCGTGCCCGTCGTGGGGGTGGCCGACCAGCCCGGTTGGGGCCGGCACCAGAACACCTTCAGCGTCACCTTCGCCAGCCAGACCGGTCAGAGCACCACGACGCTCGGCGACTTCGTCCGTCAGCAGGGCGGCACCAAGGCCGCGCTGGCCATCAGCTTCCTCAGCGAGACGGCCAAGCTCTACGCCGACGGCGTCAGCGCCAGCCTGCGCCACGCCGGCATCGACGTCGTCACGCAGGACGTCGACGCCACCAACACCGCGGACGTCGCCCGAAAGATCATCGCTTCGGGTGCCGACACCATCATCGCCGCGGCGCCGCTCGACCTCTATACCGGCGTCCTGGACGCCGCGGTCAGCGCCGGGCACCCGTTCAAGGTCGCCGTCTCCGTCGTCAGCTACGACCCGCGCCTGCTCGCTCCCTACGGCCAGAAGCTCGCCGGCAGCTATGCCCAGCTCTCCTTTGCGGCTCTCGAACGCGACCGGCCGGTCCAGCGGCGATTCCTGCAGGCGATGGCGACCTATTCCCCGGAGATCTCCCCGGCGGGCCAGCAGAGCGCCATCGACGGCTGGTTGAGCGCGGACCTGTTCATCCGTGGCCTGAAGACCCAGCAGGGCTGCCCCACCCGTGACTCCTACATCAAGGGTCTGCGGGCGGTGAAGGACTACGACGCCGATGGAATGATGGTCAATAAGATCAATTTCGCGACGGACCAGGGTAAGCTCGATCTCTGCTACGACTTCGTCCGGATCGCGAAGACCGGCGACCGTTTCGAGGTCGTCAGCCCGGAGCCTTTCTGCGGTGCACGCATCGAGACGGGCTGATGAGGCCCGCTCCGGTTGCGCCGCGTCCTGCCGGCGGATCGTCGTTCGTGATGCGTCGACCGTTCTCCTTCTCAAGATCCTCTGTATGCAAATTACGTGCCTGACTGAGTTCGGAGGATGAGACCTGTACTGATCGTCGTGCTGCCGTGAACATGTCATCCGCTAGGAGCCGGGAAGTGGATCGGGCACGTGCTGGTCAGGGTCACCGACGAGGCGGCGGGCAGCAGGGGCGCCGGCAGGAGGCGGACGTGTCACCGAGGGTCGGGCCATCCCGCAGGGCCGGGCGGGCGGCTGCCGCATCGGCGGTACGTCACGGCGAGGCGGGGTCGACTGTGACTTCCCTCACGGCCGCCGCGGATCTGTGCACGGTGTGGGCCTGCCGCTCGCCGCCTGGTCCGCGGGCGGGGCGATCGGTGGCGCCCAGTTCGGCCGCGTTCGTCTCGGGTGGCGGTGGCCTGCCGTATGCCCATCATTGTGCATCCGAAGATAATTAATATGCGGGACCGAGTCTCGGGATTCGGTCCGCCGAATGTGTCGGCGGCGGGCGGGGCGGGGGCGTTGACGGATCGCCC
>NZ_JAMPTM010000454.1 GCF_025403375.1 Frankia gtarii | reverse complement strand
CGATAACCCCTCGCCCGCGGCGCCGCCTCCCAACGGCCGGCCCCAACCAGACACGCCACCGGACCCCGACGAGCCGCAGCCGCCCGGCGGTGAGGGAGCAGGCCCCACCGAGCCCGCTGACGCGGCAGCACCGCCACCAGCCGCCGCGAGCGCGCCACAGGGACTACAACGCCCCCCACAGGCGGCCACGCCGCTGCTGCTCACCCTGTTCGGCCGGCTACAACTGCTCTACCGGGCGGCACCGGACGGCGACCACCAGGCCGTGACCGGTATCGGGGGTCCGGGCAGGGAGATCCTGGCCTACCTCGCCGCCCATCCCGACGGCGCGCGGCGCCGCGTCATCATCGACGCGGTCTGGCCCGAGGACGGCAAGTCCCTGCGGCTGCGGGACAACCGGTTCTACGCCGCGATCAGCCAGCTACGCCGCACCCTTGTCGCCGCCACCGGCGGGGCGATCGACGACGTGTTCGACCACGACGACCGACGCTGGCGGCTGCGCCGCGACCTGTTCACGGTCGACCTCTGGCAGGTTGACGAGGCGCTCGACGCGCGGCGGCGCGCGACGACCACCGCCGACGAGCTCGCCGCGATCCTCCCGCTGGCCGCCACCTACACCGGCCACCTCTCCGACGACATCGCCGGCGCCTGGGCCGAAACCCACCGCGAGAACCTTCGCCGCCAGATCTCCGACGCGCTCGTCAGCATCACCGCCACCGTCGGCGAGGACAACCCGCAGCGCCTGGAGCTCCTGGAAACGCTGCGCCGCCTCGACCCCTACAACGAACAGCTCTACGTCCAGATCGCCGCCACCCAGGCCCGCCTCGGCCAGCACGACGCCATCGCGTCCACCTACCGCCATCTGGTCGCGGCCCTCGCCGAGGTCGGCGAGCGGCCCACATCCAACACCGATCGCGTCTTCCAGGCCGTGATGCGGCCCGGTCCGCCCGGCGCGCGTTCAGCCTGACCGCGGCCGACGGTTTCCGCCGCTGTTCTTGCGGCGTCGCCTTTCGGCCCACGCCCGCCGGTCCTCGTCCAGCAGATCCTCATGCGCCGCCGCCCACTGCGCCATCGGCGCCACCAGATCCGCCAGCTCCTTCGCCGCCGGGGTCAGCCAGTAGACCGTCCCGAACGGGAACGCACGCTCCCGCGCACGCTCGACCAGCCCCCGGCGCTGCATCCACCGCAACGTCCGCGTCAACACGGCCTCCTGGATCAGCGGCTGCGGCCAGCGCCGACCCCGGGGAACCTCGTAGCTGCGCAGCGTGCGCAACAAGCCCGTATACGGCAGCGGACCGCCCGACAGCGCGACCAGGACGTCCGGCAGCCAGCTAGGGCTCAGCGTGCGTCGCAGATCGTGCAACAGAATGCGCCGATCAGGACCAGGCAGGTCCTCAGTCCTTGTCACACCCACTCCCATGGGAAGATCCGCAGACCCACCGGGCCCGGTCGACCGTTCCGCCGTGCAGCGCGACTGCCTCGCCGCTCCCGACGCCCCCGTAGCCTCTCCGCGTGGCAGGCATCTCACCCAAGGCTGCACTATTTGACCGTAAGGCGACAATCCGATATGGCGACCGTCACCAGCGCCGCACGTCGCCGAGACACGAGCCGAAGCACGCCGCCGCAACCCGGCTAGCTGCAACAACGCCGAAGCCCCGCCGGCAAGACCCCCCAACCCGTCCGACCCGAGCGGGCCGACATGATGCCCATCACGTCACGCGATCCTGTAGGCCCGCCCCGCTCACCGGCCACCACCGCCTGCTGCTCTGCGCCGACGACGTCTCCTCGGCCGAGCTCAGCTCCCGCGTTCCGGCCCAGAAGATCCTTCCCGGCGTCACCTGGCGGGGGGACGCGCGCTACGACGTCGACCCGTTCCGGGCGCTTATCGACTCCACCTCCGCGCGCAGATTGCTTGGCTGGGCCCCGCGCCACCGGTGGCGCGGCCCCACTGCCCGCCCGGCCTGACCGCCGCGCCGCACCCGCGCGCGGGCGTTCTCCACGCGGGTCGACGGACCGTCAGCCGCGCCCACCAGGGCCAAACGACCGGGCATTGCACTGGTCTTCGCCCGAGGATTCTCAACCCCAGTCATCGCCCTCTTGGCGCTTTCCGGACTGGCCAACCATCCCGACTGTTGGCCATCTACTGGCCGACCATCACGGCGAGTGGCCACCTGCCCTGTAGGGATCGAGCGGGGGTGGCGAGTTCGTGCTGGCAGTTCGCCGTTATTGGCGAGCGCCGCCGTGCGGTCCACCGAGGCTGTTGGCGAACGCTGGCACCGCCAGCAGGCTGCACAGCGAGCGACCGCAAGGCCCTGACCAGGGACTCGCCAAGTAGGCCGGGTCGCTCGCCATCGACTCGCCAACTACGACTGCGACTCGCCAGGCAATCCGATCCCTACACCCCCTACCTCTAAATGAGCAGCCGGTCCTGGGGATTCGCGTCTATCTGAGCAGCGCTCCAGGGGCTGCTGCCGGGATAGTTGAGCAGTGCAGCGCCGGTTGCGGCGGTGCCCAGCGAGCTGCCAGCGAGGCGTTCGCCCTGGTCAGCCGCCCTGCTCAAGTAGACCTGGCCACAGCTGCTCATGCGGTGCTCATTTCCCGTGGCCGCTGCTCATCTACAAGTGATCCCTACACCCCCTGTAGGGATCGCGCGAAGATGGCCACTCCGAGCTGGCAGGTCACGGTAGTTGGCCAGCGCTGGCGGTGCCAGCGCGATGCACAGCGGGTCCCTGACCAGCGCTTTGGCCAAGTAGATCGCGCTCTGGCCACGCAGTGGCCAAGTGGCCCGGCGAGTGGCCACGTAGATCCGATCCCTACACCCCCGC
>NZ_JAMPTM010000453.1 GCF_025403375.1 Frankia gtarii | reverse complement strand
CCGCGGGTCCGGCGCTGACGCTCGTGTCCGACCAGGGGCTGCCGGCCACGCCGGTCCAGCCGGCGGTCGCCGCCCCGTCCCCGGCGGCGCCACCGGAGCCCGCCGCTCGCCCCTATGCCCAGCCCAGCAGCTTCCCGGCCGCCCCGTACCCGCCCGAGGACCAGCCGCTGGATGGCGGCGTGACAGCCTCGCCACGCCCCGCGACCCCGGCCATCGGGGCCGCACTGCGGCACCCCGCGGCCCGCACCGACGGCCGTTGGCAGCCGGCCCCCCGGGAGCACTGGGACGAGCCGGTGCGGACCGAAACCTTCCGCGCCGTGCCGGAGCCGGAATCCACCGGTGGCCGAGACGACCCGGCCGCCACCTACTACGCCTCGGCAGGGCCTGCGTCGCAACCCGCTGGTGCGGCTTCCGGCCGGTCGACGTTCGAGGCCGAGCTGAGCACGGCCACCCCCGCAGGTGGCGAGGCGGCCGGCGAGGCCGCGGACCCGTCCGCGCCCGCCGAGGAAGCTGTTTCGCACCGCCCCGAGCCGCAGACACCGCGCCGGACGGCGGCGACCCGCGTCGGCTCGTTGCCGCGCGGGACCGGCCGCCGGGTCGCCGAGCCGGGCGGCGCCCGGGCCGGCGGCGCGGCACCGGCCGCCGCCGGGCGCGCGACGCCGGCCGCCCGGTCCCGTCCGGCTGCCCCGGCCGCGGCCGGATCCGGACGAACGGGAAGAACATCCCGGGCCGCGGTCGCTCAGACCGCCCCGCCGGCCGTGACTTCCGCCACGTCGCCGGCCGGGTCCGCCTCGATGTCCGCGGTGGCGGGTGCCACGGGCACCGCCGCCGGGGGCGTCGCCGGCCCGTCCACGCCAGTCGCCACCCCCCCGGACGGGCACGCGCCACAGGGCGGCGATGCCGCCGCCGCAGTGCCATCCGCGGGCGGCGGCCCCGCTGTCGAGGAGTCGAGCCGGGCACCCGCGGTGACCCCGGCGGCGGCTATGGGCGCGGCGGGAGAGGCTCCCGCCGCCGTCGGCGGGCAACGCCGAGGCGCGTCGGCGTCGGCAGCAAAGGGCGAGCCGACATCTACTGATCCGGAGGATTCAACGACGGAGGGTACCGGCGAGGCGACCACAGAGAAGTCGAGCGCACCCGCTGCGTCACGGAGTCGGCAAAACAACGGCACCCGTGGGGGGGAACGTCCCGCAGGCGGTCGACGCGGACGCAAGTCAGTGCCAGCATGGGACGACATCGTCTTCGGTGCCCGACGGCCCTGATCAGGCCGCAGAGCCCCGGGGGCGGGGTAACCGTCCGCGGGTCCGAAGCTCCGCGGACACCACGCCGCTCTGGATGCAATGACGCCACGAGAGCCGGCTGTGAGTAAACCGTCACATGGTCAGCAGGAACGTCTGACCGCCTAACACAGTTGGAGTAGATGTGACAGGGACTACCACGAAGCCGACGCTAACCAACCTCGATCGTTGCGACCGGTGCGGTGCCCAGGCATACGTGCGGGTGGTGCTGCCTGGCGGCGGGGATCTCCTTTTCTGCCGGCATCATGCGAAGTCGCACGACTCCAAGCTGCGTGAGATGGCCGTCGAATACCACGACGAGACCGACAAGCTCAGCGTGTCCTGAGCCTTACCCTCAGGTATCAAAGGGGCATGCCACGACCACGTGGCGTGCCCCTTTCGCTGCTCCTCGCCGCGGTGAGAGGCAGGCGTCGTGACCATGGATCGCGCGTTTCCCCCTCGGGCCCCCCGCTTAGGGGATCGGCCCCGGCCCCGCTTGGGTGCCGTTGACCTTCAGGCGTCCCACCAGGCCATACGGTGGGGCCGTGCCCGCCATGGGGAAGGAGACATCCACCCCCATGGTTCGCAGCCAGCCGCGGCGGCGCTGGTCTGTGCTGCTCCGCCGGGTCGTCCTCGAGGCCAATCCGGAGCTGACGGCGCACGCCCGCCAGAGCCGCACGGTGGCCGAGGCACGTGTCCGCCGCAGCGCGATGTTCCGCCGCCTTGACCGCCAGCAGCGCCGGGTCCCCCGGGGTCCGCTGCGCCTGGCCCGCACGACGCTCGCCAACGCCTGGCGCCACCGGGTGCTGGGCCTGGCCGCGGAGGCGGGATTCTGGCAGCTGCTGTCCCTGCCACCGCTGCTACTATCCCTGCTCGGTGCGCTCGGTTACGTCGCCGACGCCATCGGCGGGGGCGCCCTGAGCAGCATCCGGGACAGCATTCTGCGCGGCGCCGGCGACCTGCTGACCGAATCAGTGGTCGACGACGCTGTGCGGCCCACCGTGGACGAGATCCTTTCTCGCGGCCGGCCGGACGTGATCTCCATAGGCTTCGTCCTTTCGCTGTGGACCGGCTCGACGGCGATGGCGACCTTCGTCAACACCATCACCATCGCCTACGGCCAGCGCGACCTACGCTCCGCGGTGCGTAGCCGGCTGGTGGCGCTGTGGCTGTTCCTCGCCCAGCTCACCAGCGGCGTCATCATTCTGCCGGCGTTGATCCTGGGTCCCGGGATGATCTCCCGGATTCTCGACGCCGATCGGCACCCCTTGGTCGACCATCTACTGACCCTGCTGTTCTGGCCGGTCGTCGGGCTGGTCGCGCTCACGATGTTGACGTCGCTGTACCACCTCTCCCTGCCGGTACGCAGGCCGTGGTGGCGGGCGCTTCCCGGGGCGACCCTGGCATTGGTGTGCTGGCTGGTCGGCAGCTACCTGCTGCGGCTGTACCTGGAGATCGTTTTCAGCCACGAGCTGGTCTACGGCTCGCTGGGCGCACCCGTGGCGGCGCTGCTGTTCTTCTACATCACCGCGCTGGCGGTCCTGTTCGGCGCCGAACTCAACGCGGCACTGGACGAGCAGTCCTCCCACCGGTCGAAGAAGCACACCCACGGGTCCACCGCCGCCGGCTCTACTCCCCCTGTCTCATAT
>NZ_JAMPTM010000452.1 GCF_025403375.1 Frankia gtarii | reverse complement strand
GTCGGGTGGCGGGCCGGGCTGGAGCGTCGAGGCGGACGTCTCGGGGTCCGTGGACGCGCCAGAGTCCACGGACCCCGAGGCCCGGATGCCCGGCAGCGGCATGGTGGCGGTGTCGGCACCATGCTGGCCGGGCCCGTCACTGCCCTTGAACGAGATAGCGCGGGTCGGTGAGGTGTCGCCCCGCTCCGAACCGATCCGGTCGGACGGGGGCGGACGCCCTCCCGGCGCGATGCCGGAATAGCGCACGTTACACCTCCACGGTGAGGGCAGATCGTCAGAGTCGCTGGAACGACCGGACACCTTCGCACCAGCAATGAACGACCGACCGCGCCGCACCAGCTGAGAACAGGCGTCGGCCGCGGACGATAACGCCACCGGCGATACGACGAACGCGGGTCTTCGCCCGAGGAGTTCCCAGACCCGAGAACTTTTCCGACCACGGCCGGAGGTGGCCTGGTTCATTATTCACCCGGCGACACCAGGACCCCGGAAGACACCACGAAGACGACTGCCAACGGTGACGGACAGGCGACCGTGCGCCCCGGGAATTGACCGAAGACCACGGTGGGAGGCGCCCGATCCGGGCCGGTTACACTTGCCGACGGTGCCGTCCACACGGCGCACCGGGCCGCCATGCGGGGATCGTCCGCAGCGTTCACCGCCGCCTGAGCGGCCGCGGCGCGCCCGTCGACCGAGAACGGGGGACGGGAAGCCAGTGGTAACCACCACCCTCACGACCAGGATTCCGCGGTCGTGGGTGATCCCGACCCAGGAGGCGGGCAGCAGCCGCACGGCGAACGACGCGACGCTGCGGCTGCTCACCGTTCTGCTGTTCTGCGAGATCTTCTTCCAGCGGATCGCCATCCCCGTCGGCGGTTCACAGGTCCAGGTGATCCTGCCGATCACCTACGTGTGCGCGGCCATCATGGTCCGGCGCGGCGGGTTGAGCCGGCACTCGGGCCGGATGACCGGCTACCTGGTGGCGATGACGGCGTGCTCGCTGTCGGCTCTCGTGTCCTTCCTGCGGCAGAAGGACAGCACGTCCCTGACATCGCTGTTGTTGTTGCTGGCGACGTACGTCCCCTTCGTCTTCGGCCTGCGCCCCGCCGACGCCCGGGCGTTGCTGCCCCGGCTCCTCGACCGCTTCCTCATCATGATCACGGTGCTGGCCGGGCTGGCCATGTTCCAGTTCGCGATTCAGCTCGTCGGCGTTCCGTACACCGATGTCGTCAAGGACATCGTGCCGTCACAGTTCCTGATGCACGGCTTCAACACGTCCTACCCGGTCCAGTATGGATCGTCGCTGTTCAAGTCGAACGCCTTCGTCTGTCTGGAAGCGTCGTTCTGCTCGCAGTTCCTCGGTTTCGGCATCGTGGTCTGCGTCCTGCGCAACGGCGGCTGGTGGCGGCTACTCATGTTCGTGCTGGCGATTCTCAGCACCGTTTCCGGCACCGGTCTGCTGCTGCTGGCCTGCGCGGGCGTGCTGCTGGCCGTCCACAAGGGCGCCCGGTTCGCGCTCACCGCCCTGGTCGGCGTGAGCCTCATCGTTCTGATCATCAGCTTCACCCCGGCGTCGAGCATCTTCGCGGCCCGCGCGACGGAGACGTCCTCGTCGACTTCCAGCGGCAGCCTGCGCTTCGTCCAGCCCTACCAGCGCACCTGGGATTCGCTCGGCAGCGATCCGGCGACGGTGGCGTTCGGCTCCGGCGCGGGCTACGCCGACCGCGACGCGGCTGCGTTCTTCCGCCGCACCGGCCTGCCACTGAACTATGCGCTCGTGCCGAAGCTCATCCTGGAGTACGGGGTCCTCGGCACGGTGACGTTCCTCAGCTTCATCGTGGCGATGTTCGTCCGCGGCTCGCAGTCGTTCGTGCTCTCCGGCTCGGTGTTGATCTTCTACATTGTGCTGTCCGGTGGCCTGCTGGCCCCGGTCGTCACCGGTCTGGGCCTGCTGCTCGTCGCCTGGTTCACCGTCTCGCCACAGGACTCGGACCGATGGGCGGACGATCTGGGGCCGCCGCCACCGTCATCCCAGACTCCCGCGCAGCGCAGGGTCTTCGCGGGTATCTGAGTTCCGGCCGGGCCCCGGCCAGGCGCCCGGCACCGACCCTCACAGCGGAGGTTCCGCCCGGTGCCTGATGCGACGCAGAGCTGGCAGGATGTCGACGAGTATCTCATCGACACCCTGATCGACGAGGACGAGGCGCTGCGGCAGGCGCGGGCGGCGAGCCACGCCGCCGGGCTGCCGCCGATCGAGGTCGCCGCGAACCAGGGTGCCTTCCTGGCCCTGCTCGTCTGGATGGTCTCCGGCCGGCGGGTGCTGGAGGTAGGCACCCTCGGCGGTTACTCGACGATCTGGCTCGCGCGGGCCGTCGGACCGAGCGGCCGGGTGGTCACTCTGGAGGTCGATCCTCACCACGCCGAGGTCGCCCGGGGCAACCTCGAACGCGCCGGCCTCGACGCCGTCGCCGACGTCGTGCTCGGTCCCGCCGTCGACTCGCTCGAGGCGCTGATCGCCACGCGCCCCGAGCCGTTCGACCTCGTGTTCATCGACGCGGACAAGCAGAACAACGCGCGCTACCTCGCCGCCGCGTTGCGCCTGACCCGGCCCGGCAGCGCGATCGTGGTCGACAACGTGGTGCGCGGCGGGGCGGTCGTCGACCCCGCCAGCGCGGACCCCAACGTCCAGGGGACGAGGGCCGTGCTCGACCTGGTGCGGGCGGAGCCGCGGCTGACGGCGACCGCGCTGCAGACCGTGGGCAACAAAGGCTGGGACGGCTTCGTCCTCGCGCTCGTTCGCGAGTAGTTACCGGCCTTGCGCGGGTAAGTACCCCGAGCTCCACGCAGAACCGCGACGGCCCCGCTCGACGCGCTGGATGCGCGAGGAGCGGGGCCGTCGTTGCGCGAGGGCCGGCCCGGCAGCCGGCGCAGTGGGGGCAGCCGGGCCGGGGGGGCGTTACCGGGC
>NZ_JAMPTM010000451.1 GCF_025403375.1 Frankia gtarii | reverse complement strand
GCCCCACCCCGATTCGGGTACCCCCGCGGGGCCTGCCGGTCCGCCGGCCGGGCCGGAACTGGATCCCGCCGCAGGTGCCGCGGGCGCTGGATTTCGCGATCACGGTGCTCGATGAGGACGGCAGCCCGGTCGAGACGCTCGTCGGCTGGTCCTCTGTGCAGCTCGCGGAGGAACACGCCCGCACGCTGGCCGGCATCGCCGGGTATCGGATCGTGCCCTGCCGCCACACCGGGGGTAGCTGAGCGGCCGGCCACCGTCCCTCGGCGGGTGGAAGCGTCAGCGCCCACCGAGGGACGACACCATACGCGGCGCGAATCGCCGGTGGGGACCAGAGCCCGTCGGGACTCCTCTGCTAGTCCAGTCGACAGGTTCGCGTAGCCTGAAGTGACCACAGGGGGCCCCGAATGCCCCTCCCGCCGCCCGCTCCGCGTTGTCTGTCGGGTGTGCGACAGTCTGACTGTTTCGTCCGGCTTGCTCATATCTGAACCGACTTGCGGCTCTGTGTAACCTGCCGGCTTCGCTGGTCGTCAGCCCGCCGAGCCGTCAGCCCGCCGAGCCGTCAGCCCGCCGAGCCGGTGGCCCGGCGAAGCTGGTGCGGCTGCCGAGCTGGTGGAGTGAGCGAGCTGGTGGAGTGGGCGACCGGTGATTGTGCTGAGCTGGTGGAGTGGAGCCGGTGAGGTGTCGAACCGCTGGGGCCTGGTCGTTGATGGGTAGAGGCGCCGCCGCACCGGTAGATGGTTTCCTGGCGCTCCAGGGCCCCGTGGTCATCATTCGTCCCAATGCATGGAGTGCGAAACCATTCGGGGTCCTGACCGGAATGACCCGCCGCCGTGCCGGGCCGGCCGAGAGGTACGCCGCAGACCCACAAACTAGCGGGCCGCACCCATGCTCCGGCGTGCGCAGATCAACGCGGCACCTTTCCCGCTGACAGCAGATTGTGTCGATGTATGTCCATGGGACCAACACGGAGCAATGGTCGTGCATCTGTTGGGCGAAAATCGCGAGTCAACACGGCCCGGCGGGAGCCTCCCGGCCGGTTGGCACAGTCGTGCCCGAGGGTGTATTCGAAACGGATGGACAACAACTCCTGGCGCGGTGGTTGCTACGTGGTTCTGAGGATTCCCGGCGCGCGACACACCTGCCACGCGCCGGCGCCACCGACGATGTCGACGGGCGACGACAGGTCAGGACGGTCCACCCGACGTCCGGTGGTGGCGGGCGAGGACCTGCGCGAGGACGCGGGTGAGATCGGCCGCCGGGTCGCCCTGGTTGCCCTCGACGGCGGATGGCAGGGGAGCCGGGTTGACGACGGCGGGGGATTGTGCCGACCGACGCTCGGCCCACACCTGCTGCGCCAGGGCTTTCCCTGGCCGCCGATCGGGCCCGACGGCACCAGCTCCTGGGATCCGCAGGTGGCGGTCGCGACGCTCTACCGGGGGCTGGAGCCGTCGCGTGCCCGCGCGCTCGCGGCCCGGTTGCGGCCGATGGCCCCCGCTGCCGGCCGATACCCCCTCGGCAGGGACGAGCGGGCAGGGCTGCCCACGGTCGTCGTCTGTGCCGCCGACGACGAGCTGTTCGCCGTCGAGACAGAGCGGGTCCGGGTCCGCGGCGCGCTCGGCACCGATCCGGTCGAGATCCCCGGCGGCCACCTGCCGATGCTCACCGACCCGGCAGGCCTCGCCGCGCTCCTCGACGGTTTTACCCGCCGGACCTTGCCGTAGTCGTCGCCGGCGGTGGAAGCCAGCGCGTCGAAGCCGTTCGCCGGGGTCATCCGCTCGAATCGAGCCGGCCCGACGTATCCGCGGAGCCGGGCCGGCCCCGTCCGCGGCGTCGCCGGGTGCTTCGGCGTCGACCGGGTACCTCGGCGTCGGCGGGCAACCTGGCGGCGGCGGCTGGTTTCGGATCGCTGCGCCCCGTCGGGCCTGAGCTCGCCCTGCCGCCCGGATTCCGCTACACCTCGTTCGGCCGGGCGGGCACCCCGATGTCCGACGGGCTGCCCAATCCCGATCGCCCATGACGGTCAGGCGCTGTTCGCCGGCGGCTGCGGGACGGTGGTGCTGCTGCGCAACCACGAGATCGACCCCGACCTGCCTGGGGTCGAACGCCGAGGACTCGGCCCACGGGAGGCCTACGACCGGGCCGCGCCCGCGGGGGTGGCCCGGTCGCGCTACGACCTGGCGGCGGGCCCGCTGCGGGAGAGCCGACCTGTGCTCAACGGGACGCTGGAGAACTGCAACGGCTCACCGACGCTGTGGGGAACCTGGCTGTCGTGCGAGGACCTGGCTGTCGTGTGAGGAGACTTGCGAGGAGACAACGGACGGGACGGCCGCCGGCTACGAACCGCCGCAGGGCTATGTCTTCGAGGTTCCGGCGAACGCCCGCGGCCGACGGGCTGACCGTCGGCCCACACGGCGGCGTGGTGCTCTGCGAGGGTGACGACGGCAAGGACGACGTGGGCGGCGGCCACTGCCTGCGGCTGCTGACCAAGGCCGACCGGATCGTCGACCGTGGTTGGGCGCCGATCGGAGCTCCTGCTCAGTCGGGTGAGAGCACCGATGCCGCGTGCCGGCACGAGGGCGAGCCGTCGAAGGGCAAGCCAGCGCCGCCGCTACCGTGGTAGGTCATCTTGCCTCCACCATCGTTCTGGCCGGCCGTGGTTCCGCGCGAGGGCCGCGTGGATGCGGATCCGGCCATACCGGTACGCGGCGCTGCCGGAGCGCGTTCCCGGTTGTTCGGTCATGCGCCGTCGGCGGAGTGTCGCCGGCCGGGTGGGCGCACCGGTCGCCCCTGCTGGTCATGTGGTGGCGAGGAGGTCGGGTGGGTGGGTGTAGGGGTTGCGACGGGGTGTCTGGTGGGGGTCGATGCGCCAGGGTGGGATGTAGGCGGGGTGTCCGTCGCCGGTGAAGATGATGGTCCAGCCATCGTGGTGGACTTGGCGGTGGTGGGCGCCGCAGAGCAGAACGAGGTTGCGTAGGGCGGTGGTGCCATCATTC
>NZ_JAMPTM010000450.1 GCF_025403375.1 Frankia gtarii | reverse complement strand
GCCTGGAAGGGGGGGAGCACCTCCGGATCAGCCTGGGGCAGTTCCGTGCCGGCGACCAGCACCTCGAGGCCCGGGACGGTGGCTGCGACGTCGGCGGCCAGCGCCGGGTAGTCGGTGCCCCGCCACCCCCCGGGGACGATGAGCAGCCGGGTGCAGGCCTGCCGGGCGATGAACGTCATCTCCCGCTGCCGGTAGACCGGCAGCATGGGGTTCTGCACTGCGCCCAGCCGGGCGAGCGCCCCAGCGAGCACCAGCGCGTCGATCCGGGTGGGGAACTGCCACGAGACGACGGTGCCCTCCCCGATCCCCAGCCCGTGCAGCCCGGCGGCGACCCGCTCGGCCCGGTCTCGATACTCCCGGAAGGTCAGGCTCGTGCCGCGGTCATCGACAGCAGTCGTCCCGTCGGGGCTGGTCTCGGCCCGCCGCTCGATCAGCTGCCACAGTGTCGGTGCCTCGATCCCGTCCCAGGACCGGCCCTGATCGCCTCGTTGGACGGTCACCCGCGGCTCCTTGTCGCCGTGTGGGGATGTTATGCCTATGTAATAAATATCGTATATTGATTGCCTCTGCGAGTGGCTTCGCTGGCGGGGCACGGGCTGCTTCACTCGCTGCCCGCTGCTCCCGAGAGGGGAACGATGGTCGGGTGAAGGAGCTTGCCGGACGGATGCAGCGGCTCGATCCGGACGCCGGTGCCGCGCTGCAGGTGATCTCCTATTTTGATCGGCTGGTCGAAGGCCGGGCGGGACTGGCCACCGTCGTGCGCGGTGCCGCGGTGCTCGCCGGATGCCCCGCCCGCTTCGTCCATGCCGGGTATCACCTGCACATCGAGGTGGAGCCGGACGGCACGCGCCGGCCGGCGGGCACTGCGGGCACCGCGGGCACCGCGGTCGATCCCGGGTGGCTGGGCGCCTCCCTCGTCAGCGGCGGCCCCCGGGTTCTCTGGCTGGAACGTTGCGGGCCAGCGGGTCCGGTCGACGCGATGGTGCTGGAGCGGGCGATGGCGGCCGCCCGGGTGGTCCTTGAACGGACCAGGGGAGGGCCGTCGGAGGGGTTCTCCGGACCGGGAGCGGCGGCTGCCGACCCGGCCCTGGTCGAGGTGGTGATCGACGCGGCGGCACCGGAGCAGATCCGGCTGCGGGCGGCTCGCCGGCTCGGGCTGGACGAGACGGTTGCGGCCCGCGCCCTGGCGCTGGCGGATGGCCCGCGGGAGGTCAGGGCGCGGGTCGAGGCCGTCGCAGGGTCCGCTGCCAGCCGTCGTCCCGGTGATCGGCGGATCGGCGTGGGACCGGCCATGGCGGTGCTCGAGCTACCCAACTCCTGGGCTGCGGCCCGGACCGCGTTGCGGCTCACCGCCGACGGCACAGCCCTGGACCCGGGTCCTCGGGTGGTGTGTGCGGATCAGATGGGGGGTCTGGCCGTCCTGGCCGCCGCGATCGGTCCCGAGACGCCACTTGACGCGGATGTCCAGGCGCTGAGGGCGGCGGGGTTCGTCGCGCCCTGGGCGTGGAGCGCCCTCGAGGCGATGGCCGCCAGCCCCAGCCTGCGCACGGCCGCCGCGGCCCTCACCGTGCACCATTCCACGCTGCAGGATCGGCTTGCGCTGGCCGAGAGCGCTCTCGGTTGGACTGTTCACGACCCGCAGGGACGCCTTCGTCTCCAGCTCGCGTTCGCGATGCACCGCCTGCACCGCAACCCGCCGTCCTGATGCCGAGGGGAGGACGCTCAGACCGTGGAGCACGGTAGGTACCCGCACATCTCGTCACCTCCCCCGGGCGCCCGGACCACACCCATCAGGCGAGGAGCTGGCGGGCCATGACCATGCGCTGGATCTGGTTGGTGCCCTCGTAGATCTGGGTGATCTTGGCGTCGCGCATCATGCGTTCGACGGGGAAGTCGCGGGTGTAGCCGGCGCCGCCGAAGAGCTGGACGGCGTCGGTGGTGACTTCCATGGCGACGTCGGAGGCGAAGCACTTGGCGGCGGCGGAGACGAAGCCGAGGTTCGGTTCGCCGCGTTCGGCCCGGGCGGCGGAGACGTAGACGAGGTGCCGGGCGGCTTCGATCTTCATGCCCATGTCGGCGAGCATGAACTGGACGGCCTGGTTGTCGGCGATCGCTCGGCCGAACTGGCGGCGCTGCTTGACGTAGGCGATGGCGGCGTCGAGGGCGCCCTGGGCGATGCCGACGGCCTGCGCGCCGATGGTCGGGCGGGTGTGGTCGAGGGTGGCCAGGGCTGTGCGCAGGCCGGTGCCAGGCTCGCCGATGATCCGGTTGCCGGGAATGCGGCAGTTCACCAGGTGGATCTCCCGGGTGGGGGAGCCCTTGATGCCGAGCTTGCGTTCCTTCGAACCGACCTCGAAGCCGGGATCGTCGCGGTGCACGACGAAGGCGGAGATGCCGTCGACCTTCTTCGCCGCGTCCGGGTCGGTCACGGCCATCACGGTGTACCAGGTGGACGCGCCGGCGTTGGTGATCCAGGTCTTGGTGCCGTTGAGTGTCCAGCCGTCACCGTCGCGTTCGGCGCGAGTCCGCATCGAGGCCGTGTCGGAGCCGGCCTCCCGTTCGGACAACGCGTAGGAGATCAGTGCCTCGCCGCTCGCGATCGAGGGCAGCACCAGGCGCTTGAGCTCCTCGGAACCGGAGAGCAGGATCGGCATGCTGCCGAGCTTGTTCACGGCCGGGATCAGTGACGACGACGCGCAGGCCCGGGCGACCTCCTCGATGGCGATGCAGGTCGCGACCGAGTCGGCCCCCTGGCCGCCATAGGCCTCGGGCACGTGGACCGCGGCGAAACCGCTGCGGTTCAGCGCCTCGAGCGCCTCGTCGGGGAAGCGCTCCTGCTCGTCGACCGCGGCGGCGTGCGGGGCGATCTCCTTCTCGGCGAGAGCGCGCACGGCCTCCCGTAGCGCGGCGTGCTCCTCCGCGAGCTGGTAGAGGCTGAAGTTCGGGTCCATGGTCGTGTCCTTCGCGGGTCGACGGGCGCCGGATGGGCTGGTCCCACCCGGGGCACCGGTTCGGGTCGGGTCTGGACTGGTGATGACGGATGGGGGGC
>NZ_JAMPTM010000044.1 GCF_025403375.1 Frankia gtarii | reverse complement strand
CCCCACCCGCCGATCATGGCGGACCCACCACGTAGATCGAGGCTTCGGGAGCTGCAGATGCTGGAACTGACAGACAGGGTCGCGGCGGTCGTCGGCGCGGCGTCGGGCATCGGCCAGGCCATCGCGATCGCCCTGGCCGAACAGGGCGCCGTCGTCGAATGTGCTGACGTCGACACCACCGGCGTCGAGGAGACGGTGGCGACCATCGTCGCCGCCGGCGGCACCGCGAAGGCGTCCACCGTCGACGTGCGCGTCTCCGCCGAGGTGGACGACCTGTTCGCCCGCGTGGTCGCGGACCGGGGCCGCCTCGACATCGCCGTCGGCACCCCCGGCATCAACATCCGCAAGCCCCTGGTCGACTACACCGACGACGACTACACCGCGGTCACCGACGTCAACCTGCGGGGCAGCTTCCACGTCCTGCGCGGCGCCGGCCGGATCATGGTGAAGCAGGGCGGCGGCAGCATCATCGTCATCTCGTCGATCAGCAGCCGGGCCGTCGAACCCGGCCAGGTCATCTACGCGGGCACGAAGGCGGCCCTGGCGCAGATGGTCCGCGTGCTCGCCGCCGAGCTCGGGCCGTCCGGCGTGCGGGTCAACGCGATCGCCCCGGGCCCGGTCGAGACCGCGCTGACAGTGCCGATCCGCGCCAGCGCCGCCTGGGCCGGCGCCTACGCCGACAAGGTCGCCCTCGGCCGCTGGGCCCGACCCGCCGAAATCGCCGGCCCCGCGGTCTTCCTCGCCTCCGACGCCGCCACCTACGTCAACGGCGAGGTCCTGTTCGTCGACGGCGGCTGGGTGGACCTCGACGCGCAGTTCGCGGACGAGAACGCCGTCGGCTCCAGCTGACCCCACGACGACAGCAGGTCGGCGAAACAGCAGGTCGGCGAAACAGCAGGTCGGCGGACCGGGAACATGGCGGAAGGGACAAGCGCAGTGGACATCGCCGTCATCGGCGCGACCGGGGTCGTCGGTCGGGAATGCCTGGCCCTGCTCGAGGCGGGACTGCTGCCCGACGTGGGCCGGGTGGTTCCCGTCGCGTCGGGCGGCTCGGCGGGTCGCGATCTCGGTGCCGAGCTGGGACTGGCACTGAAGGTCGAGCCGGTCGTCGCGCTGGCGGACTTCGATCCCGCGGGGGTGGACGTCGCGGTGTTCAGCGCGGGCGCCCCGATCAGTACGCAGTGGGCGCCGGTGGTCGCCGCCGCGGGCGCGCTCGTCGTCGACAACAGCTCCGCGTTCCGGATGGACGACGACGTCCCGCTCGTCGTCCCCCAGGTCAACCCGCAGACGCTGCGCTCGCGCCCGGCCCGCGGCATCGTGGCCAACCCGAACTGCTCGACGATCCAGCTCGTGCGGGCCCTGCATCCCCTGCGCGCCCTCGGCGAGCTCGACCGGGTGATCGTGTCCAGCTACCAGTCGGCCTCCGGCGGCGGCCTGCGGGGACTCTCCGAGCTCGCCGACACCACCCGGGCGCTGCTCGACGGCGCCGACCCCGCCGACGCCCGGCCCGGGAAGTTCGGCCAGCCGCTGGCATTCAACCTGATCCCCGAGATCGGCCTGCGCGACGCCGACGGGCACTCCCACGAGGAACGCAAGCTACGTCGCGAACCCCGCAAGATCATGGACATGCCGGGGCTGCGGGTCGCGGCGACCGCGGTGCGGGTACCCGTGGTCAACGGCCACTCGGAGGCGGTGCACGTCAGCTTCACCGCCCCCGTCACCCCCGACGACGCTCTCGACGCGCTGCGAGCCGCCCCGGACCTGCGGGTCTATGGCAACGACCCGGCGGACGGCTACCCGATGCCGCAGCCGGTCTGCTCGTCGCCCACCGAACGCCGACTTGTCCACGTCGGGCGGGTACGGGCCGACGTGGACGACCCGTGCGCGCTGTGGCTGTGGGTCGTCGCCGACAACCTCACCGTCGGCGCGGCCCTCAACGCCCTGCAGATCGTGAGCCTGGCCGCCGAGATGTCGTGGCTGTGACGCCCTCGACGCCCTCGACGCCCTCGACGCCCTCGACGCCGAGATCATGGTGACCGGCCCGGGGGACGTCGTCGTCCTGAAGTTCGGCGGGGCGGCGTTCGCCGCGCCGGACGCCCATCACCTCATCGCCCGCCACGTCGCCGCCCGACTGCACGCCGACGGCTCCGGACCCTCGGCCGGTGCAGCGGACACCCCGAGCCGGGCCGTCGTCGTGGTCAGCGCGGTGGCCGGCGAGACCGACCGGCTCGGCAGGGCGCTGCGCGCGGTCAGCCCCAAGCCCGACCGGGACCTGCTCGCCGCCGCGCTCATGACCGGCGAGACCGTCAACGTGGCGCTGATGACCTCCGCCCTGCGCGACGCCGGGCTCGCCGCGGTCCCGTTGACCGCGGCCGACACCGGCTTCGTCGGCGGCGGCGATCCCCACCACGCCGAGCTGCGTTCGCTCGACCCCACCGCGCTCGCCAGCCGCATCGACCCCGCCGGGACGGTGCTCGTCGTCCCCGGCGGACAGGCCGTCGGCGACGACGGGCGGCCGGTCATGATGGGCCGCAACAGCTCGGACCTGTCCGCGATCGCGGCCGCGATCGCCGTCGGCGCCCCGGCCTGCGAGATCTTCTCCGACTCGCCGGGGATCTGCACCGCCGATCCGCGCCTCGTGCCCCGCGCGCGCACGCTGGCCACCGTCGACTACGACACGATGATGACCATGTCGCGGCACGGCGCGAAGGTGCTGCACCACTCGGCCGTCGCCTGGGCCCGCCAGCACGGCGTGGAGATCCATTGCCGCTCCCTGTTGCCCGACGCCACGGTCTACTCGATCGTCCGCGCCGGCCGGACAAGCGCCGCCGCGGTCCTGGTACACGGCACCGGCACGGTCTGGGCGGGCGAGCCGGACCTGGTGCACGCCGTGCAGGCCGTGCTGGCCGAGCTCGGCTCGGACGCCGTCGGCGTCCCCGAGGCCGTCCCCGTCCCCGAGGCCGTCGCCGTCCCCGAGGCCGTCGCCGCGGCACAGACCGTCACCGCGGTCGGCGCGTCGGCCGGCGGCGGCGTCGCCCATCTGGTGCTCGCCGACGCGGCGCAGGATCTGCGGCCCCGGGGACTGCGCCACCGGGCGGACCTCCGCCTCGTCACCACACTGTTCCCGGATGGGCGGCTCCGCCACCGTCTCGTTTCCGCTGCCGAGGCGTCCGCCATCGCCCGCGCCGAACACGACCTGGTGGTACCCGACTGAACAGGCATGGATCTGGTCTGGGCGCCAGTCAGTCTGTCCCGATGGACTCGTGCAGGGATCGGATCTGGTTGGCGAGCCGCCGGGACAGTTGGCGAATGCAGGTGTCGAAGTTCGGGTCTATCAGTCCGCTGGTATGCGGTGAAGACACTGGCCGCCTCAGGCCGAACGTTCGGTGACGAACATGAACTCACGCCCCGGGCGGTCCGGTGCCTCCCGCACGTTTACCAGGAACCGGTAGGTGTATCGGAAGGAGACGAACGGAAGGCCGACGTCGGTGACCTCCTGGCGTCGTTCCAGCAGGCCGATGTCCGCGACGTCGAGGGTGACCGGATCGACATCCACCGCCCACTCCTGCCAGGCGTGACGTTCGGGGCACCTGGCCTCGAAAACGAGACTGCCGCCTGGGCGAAGGGCGGTGTGGATCCCCTGGAGGGCCCGGCCCCAGTCGTCGGTAAGAAAGACCTGGGCCACGTTCCCGGTCATCGTCTATCGCGTTCGAGAAGGTGACCTTTTCCTATCCGGGCAGCGGCCGGACTGTGCTGTGAGAGCTTGGCCTGGAGTTCCCGGCGGGCACGTCGACCGCGATCGTGGGACTGAACGGGGCGGGCAAGTCCACCCTGGTCAAGCTGCTGTCCGGCCTGTACCAGCCGACCAGCGGACGGATCCTCATCGACGGGCAGGACCTGGCCGGGCTCGATCCCGCCCGCTGGCGCTCCCGCATCGCCGCCCTGTTCCAGGACTTCCACCACATCGAGCTGACCCTCCGCGAGAGCATCGGGCACGGCGGCCTAACCGGCTACGTCGGCCACTCCTACGCCGACGGCACCGAACTATCCGGCGGCCAGTGGCAGACAGTGGGCCTGGCCCGCACCCTGATGCGGCGCCATCCCCGGCTGCTGATCCTCGACGAACTCGCCTCGGCCCTCGACGCCTCCGCCGGGCTCTACGCCGAACTGTGCACCCTCCAGGCCCGCGCCTACCACTAGCCCAATTCCCAGATCTATCTAAATAGATCAGACGAGCATGAGACCCGCTCCCTCAGCCCGCCAGCATCCTGCTGCTGGTCCAGCGCTCGCCATCTATCCCCGATTCCTAGAACTCGGCGAGCACACCAGCCGCAGCCTGGCCGATCACGGCCATCCCCCGGTCGAGAACGTCGGCCCGCCAGCGCCCGTCCGGCGGGTCGAACGCCTCCCGCATGAGCTGCCCGATCCGGGCGACCCGCTCGGCGTCCACCGGCTCACGCTGCTGCCACAACCAGTTGTCCGCCTGCAGCGCGCGCAGCACGGTCAGCCCGTCCTGGGTGCCGAACTCGCAGGTGACTGCCGTGATCTCCGACTCGCCGAGGTCCTGGAGCAGAGCTCGGGCGGAGTTGCCGCCGATCGGCGTCGAGCTCGACGTGCCCTCCTCGGAGTTCGTCAACGCGTCGCCGTACCAGGCTCGGGCCCGTCGCGGCGCGCCCGGGTCCAGACCACCGCGAAAGATCGGCTCGGCGGCGGCCCGCTCGCCGAGCCCTGTATGCAGGTCGACATACGCGACTCGCTCGTATCCCGTCAGGTACTCGCGGATGATCGTGTGCCAGGTCTCATGGGACCAGCTCGGCGCCGAACCGCCGTAGAACAACCCGTCCGGATGGGTGTACTGGCCGGAGGTGACGATCTGCTGCACCTCGCGCACCCCGAGCCGGCCGGCGTGCGCGAGCAGCAGGGCGTCGGCCTCGGCGTGCCCGGGGCCGTCCCAGTCCGTGGGCAGCAACGCGGAGTGCAGCATGCCGTAGCCGCCATCGGGCGGCACCGCGGCATGGTCGACAAAGTTGCGGTTGACGTCGATGTTGTCCTCGTTCACCCGGCGGCGATGGGAGAAGCCGAACGGGTTGAGCGCGTGCACCAGGATGACAGGCAGGCCCGTCCATGCGGCCTCGCGCAAGGCCCGAAGCTGGCAGGCCGACCCGGCGAATCCCTCCGCGCCATGGGTGCCACTGACCAGGACGAGCACGGAGGGCCCGCGGCTCGCACCGATCCGGGCCACGTCCGTGCTCAGCGGCTCACCCCGGGCCCCCCGCAGCTCCCCGAGGGGGAACGACTCGAGGTGCGCGCCACGATCGCGGGCCGCGGCGAGAAAACGCTCCCGCGCCTCACCGTAGTTCGCGGAGAAGTACATCTGTCCCCCTGCACCGTGGTTGGTTCAGTCGTTCGGTGAACCCGCGCCCGAGACCGCGGCCGCCTCGGCACCGTCCGCGCTGGCACCGTCCCCCGCCGGCTGCGCGTCGAGCCGAGGCCGACCGCGAATCTGGCCAAGCGCCATGACGACGCCTGTGATCGCGATGAGCAGCACGAACAGCCCCCGGTAGCCGTCCGCGTGGACGACCGCCCCGGCGACGAGCGGGAAGACGAGGATCGCGACCTCGAACAGCAGGCCCGCCATCGGCAGCATCCGCACGCGTTCCTCGGGGCCGGCGAGGTTCACCGCGCGGGCCTGGAAGGCGGGCAGGCCCAGGCCGTAGGTGCAGCCGAGCAGCAGCGAGGCGAGGCAGTACAGCACCGGACTGGTCCCGACGAACACGAAGGCCACCGCCGCCGCGGTCATCCCCACGGTCGTCACGGCGACCACCCGGTCGGATGCGCTGTCGGGCAGCATCCGGGCAAGACCGAGCCGCACGGCGATGACCGCCACCGTGTAGGTCACGTAGAAGATGTCGAAGTCGAGCTGCCGGCTGTCCGCAAAGGTGGTCTGGAAGCTGTTCATGGTGGTGAACACGCACGCGCTGAGCAGCACCATCGCGAGCGGGACCACGCTGGGCGACCGTAGCGCGCCGCGCCACCCGGTCCCCGCCGCGCGGCCCGGGTGCTCCGGCTCCCGCACGGGCTGGGGCAGGGGCTTGTCGTCGGCGGCGTCGCGCTGTGCACCGGCCGTTGGACCGCCGGGCAGGCGCCGCAGTTCGATGGTGAGCGGGATGACCAGCACGGCCGCGGCGAGCGCGAGTGCCGCCCCGACGGCGAACACCTGCTGGTAGGACATTCCGGCGTCACGCAGGGCATTGCCGAGGACGGGACCAATTCCGAACCCGGCCTGGATGGTCCCGGTCGCGTAGCCGATGAGCGTGGCCCGATTTCGGTCCGTGGCGAGCTCGGAGGCGATCATCGGCGCCGCCGTGTACGTCACCGCCCAGGCCGTGCCCAGCACGATCGCCGCGACCACGAGCACGCCATCACGGGAATGCACCCCGGCCATCAGCGCCGCGGCGCCCGCGTACACCAGGCAGGATCCGGCCAGCAGCAGGTGCGGAGGCACTGCGCGCGGAAACCGCAGCAGCAGCGCAAGCGCGGCGGCGGTCGGCACCGCCGCCGCGGCGGACAACGCGCCGTAGGTCGCCTCACTGCCGCCGACCGTCTTCACGAACGGTCCGAGCAGCAGCAGCACCCCGTATGCCGATGACGCCAGCAGAACACAGGTCAGCAGCAGCCAGAGCACCGCCTGCTCGCCGCGGACGGAACGGCGGCGCTGCAGCCGCGGGGCGTTCGCGACGCCGTCGCCATGTTCACCTTCGATGACTCGCCCCGCCCTCCGGCTGCACCGGTAATCAGCATCTGCGGAGACTCAGACGAAAATAATCCGCAGGTGCGGATGAAACTTAGCACGTGGACCGAATGTTCGGATAGGGAAGGCCGCCGCCCGCGACGGTCGACGGTCGACTGCCGCCCGCGTTCGGCGCGCCCGGGATGTAGCGAGCCGCCGACCTGGCATCGGGGCGGGCCATGGCGGCGAGCAAAGGCCACGGTCACCGGGATCGGCCGAGGGCCGCCGGTTCGTCCGACCACTGGTTAGTCTGCTCCGCATGGCCGACATTCCCGATCCCCCGCCGACGCCGGACCTGCGCGTCTCCGACGCGGAGCGGGAGGAGATCGCCCAGCTCCTGCGCCAGGCGCTCGCCGAGGGGCGACTGACCTTCGCGGAGTACGACGAGCGGGTCGGTGCCGCCTACGCCGCCCGGACCCGCGCGGACTTCACCCCCCTGACGATCGATCTGCCGAACCAGCCGAGCCTGTTCGCCGCAGTGGCTGAGCCGGCCGAGCCGGCCCGGCCGACTCAGCCGGCTCGGTCCGCCGATCTGGCCGCTTCCGGCGGCGCCGCGGCCAGCTCGGTCGGACCCGACCGCGCGCTGGACCCGACCCGGCGGGGACCGGCCGAGGTGGACTGGACGGTCGCCGTGATGAGCGGCAACGAGCGCAGCGGGCGGTGGCGCCCGAGCCGGCACACCCGGGCCGTCGCGGTGATGGGCGGCATCGAGCTGGACCTGCGGGAGGTCGCCTTCCCCACGGAGGCACTGATGATCACGGCCGTCGCGGTGATGGGCGGCATCGAGATCATCGTTCCAGAGGGGGTGGAGGTCGAGGTGAGCGGCGTGTCGGTCATGGGCGGCCGCTCCGTCAAGGTGGCCGACACCCCGCACCGATCGGGAGCGCCCGTCGTGCGCATCCGGGCGGTGGCGGTGATGGGCGGCGTGGAGGTTCGCAGCAAGCCAGCGCGGGCGGCCACGGGATCGGCGCACAAGAGCCTCGGCCCGGGTCGAGGCGACGGGCAGCTCGGCCGCGACGGGCAGCTCGGCCGCGACCGACCCGGAACGTCTGGATGAGCCGCCCGTTCCGTCAGGTCGACGTCTTCACCACTACGCCATACCAGGGCAATCCCGTGGCGGTGGTTCTGGACGGAACGGGACTCGACGACGACGCGATGCAGCGGTTCGCCCGCTGGACGAACCTGTCGGAGACCACCTTCGTCCTGCCGCCCACGTCACCGGCGGCCGACTACCGGGTCCGGATCTTCACCCCGTTGACCGAACTGCCGTTCGCCGGGCATCCCACGCTCGGCACCTGCCATGCCTGGCTCGGCGAGCGGCCGGCGTCGGCTCGACCGGCCCGAATCGTCCAGGAGTGCGGGGTGGGACTCGTGCCCCTGCGGCGCACGGCGGACGGTCTCGCCTTCGCGGCCCCGCCGCTGCGACGCTCCGGGCCGGTCGAGGGGACACTCGTCGCGCGGATCAGCACCATGCTCGGCATCGCCGCCGACGACGTCGTCGCGGCGGAATGGGTGGACAACGGCCCTGGCTGGGTCGCGGTTCTACTTGAGCACGCCGAGTCGGTCCTGGCGCTGCGACCGCGCGGCGTCGATCTGCCGCTCGGTGTCGTCGGGCCGTGGCCGCCCGGCTCGGCGACGGCGTTCGAGGTGCGGGCATTCGTGCCGGTGGGCGACGCCACGGTGGAGGATCCGGTGACGGGCAGCCTGAACGCATCGCTCGCGCAGTGGCTGCTGCGTACCGGCCGCGCGAGCGCGCCCTACACGGCCAGCCAGGGCTCGGTGCTGCACCGGGCCGGCCGGGTCCACATCTCGACGGACGCCGACGGCACAGTCTGGGTCGCCGGCGCAACGGTCACCTGCCTGTCAGGCACCGCCGAGCTGTAACCACCGAGCGTGACCACCGAGGGGTGATCGCCGGCCCCGCGCGCCGCGGCTCGCCCGCCGCCGCACGCGCGCGCCGGTCAGTTCTCGACCCAGCCGTACTTCTCGGCGATCCGGATCAGCTCGCTCCTGATCCTGATGATCTGCGCCCCGGTGAGGGTGGGCTCGACACGCAGCAGCGTTTCGGTCACCTCCTGCGTGAGTTCACCGACCGGGAGGACGTCACAAAGACCGTCGGAATCGTCGGCATGCGCAGCTACCCGCGGCACGGCGGGAGGGGCCGAAGGACCGGAGCTGACGATACGCGCCGCGCTGGCCTTTAGGCCACGCTCGCCCTCCTCAACGTCGAACTCCATGAAGGTTCCGGGAACGATAAGATTCTTCTCCACCAGAAGATCGTTTGCGTGCAGAAAAATATCGTCGCCACCGTCACTGGGGGCAATGAAGCCGTAACCCCGAACGTGATCGAACCGAAGGACCTTACCTGTACTCACGACTCACCTCAACAGCACCAGAAAGACCATCATCTCGACCATGACGCCCCCGTCCGCCCAACCGCCACGCGGCGGACCTGGGTACCAGGCCGCCAATCATACCCGCTTCGACACCATGGGGACCCCGACCCACCGAGTCCATCCCGCCAGCCTGCGCATAGCGGCCGCCGGCACGAGTGGCGCGACACGAGGGTCCTCGCCGATCCGGCGGCATATTCTTCGCCGCCACGACCGCTCCCTCAAGAAACAACCACAGAGCCAAGAATGATGCGAACAAATGTTCGACGAGGCCGGCCGGTCCGGTTATGCTTGTCACTGTCGCCGCGCCGCCGGCACGCCAGATCCGTTATCGGGAGGTGGTCAGTGCATGCGTTTCCCCATCTCGTCCCTCCGGGCCATTTCTGGGTTGGCGTGCCTCGCGGTGTGGAACCGGAACGGCGGTGTCGCCTCAGCAGATACGCGGGAGCTCCGAACCGATCGGCAGGTCGATCACGCGGGTTCCACCGAGCCCGGTCCTGGCGACGACCATTCCCGCGTTGTCCTCGGTGACGGTGCCAATCGCGGTGGCGTCCCGCCCGTCCGGATGCGCCCGCATCACCGTCAGCACCTGATCGGCGTCCGCCGCCGGCACCACGGCCACGAGTCTCCCCTCGTTGGCGATGGCGAACGGGTCGAGCCCGAGGATGCTGCAGGCGTCCGCGACCGCGGGCGCCACGGGGACGGCCCGCTCGGTGACGGCGATCCCCACCCGCGCGCCCCGCGCGATCTCGTTGAGGGTCGCGGCCAGGCCGCCGCGGGTGGGGTCGCGCAGCGTGTGGAGGTCCGCGCCGGTGTCGAGCATGGCGGCGACGAGGCCGTTGAGCGGCGCGGTGTCGCTGCGGACCTCCGTCGAGAACTCCAGTCCCTCGCGGCAGCTGAGGACGGCGATCCCATGCGCCCCGATCTCGCCGCTCACGAGGACGACGTCTCCCGGGCGGGCCCGTCCCGGTCTGATGTCAACGCCGTCGGGGACCAGCCCGAGGCCGGTCGTGTTGATGTAGACGCGGTCACCGTGGCCGGCGTCGACGACCTTCGTGTCCCCGGTGACAAGCCGGACCCCGGCCACCCGGGCCGCCGTGCCCAGGGTCTCGGCGACCCTGCCGAGCTCGGCGAGCTCGGTGCCCTCCTCCAGGATGAAGGCGGTCGCCAGGTAGCACGGTGTCGCACCCACCATGGCCAGGTCGTTCACGGTTCCGTTGACCGCGAGGTCACCGATGCAGCCGCCGGGGAAGAACAGGGGGCGCACGACGAAGGAGTCGGTGGTGAAGGCCACCCGCGCGCCGCCGAGCGCGACGACGGCGGCGTCCCCCAGCTCGGTCGCGGCGGCCGGGTCCCGGAATGCCGGCAGGAACAGGTGCTCGACGAGCTCGGCGGACATCGCGCCGCCGCCGCCGTGTCCCATGACGATGGTGGGGGAATCCGCCAGCGGGGCGGGACAGGTCCAGGCGGCGAGGTCAGGCACGGGCCACCTCCCGCGCGGGTCGGGCGCCGGCCTGGGCCGTCGCGTTCGGCTGGTCGAGCCGCCGGTAGAGGTAGTAGGCCGCGCACGCCCCCTCGGCGGACACCATCGTGGCACCGAGCGGCGTCCGTGGCGTGCACCGGTGCCCGAAGGCGGCGCACTCATGCGGCTTGATCAGGCCCTGCAGCACCTCGCCCGAGCGGCACACCGAGGACTCCGCCGTATGGATGTCGTCGACGGCGAAGCGCGTCTCGGCGTCGAACTCCCGGTAGGCCGGCGACAGCCGCCAGCCGCTGTTCGGTATCACCCCGATGCCGCGCCAGGCCCGGTCGGTCACCGTGAAGACGTCCCGCAGCATCGCGATGGCGGCCGGGTTCCCGGCCGCCGGCACGGCCCGTGGGTAGGCGTTGTCCAGCTCGTGGCGGCCCGCCTCCAGTTGGATCACGGTCCGCCGGATGCCCTCGAGGAGGTCGAGTGGCTCGAATCCGGTGACGACGATCGGCACCCGGTACCGGCGGGCGAGGTCCGGGTACTGCCCGGTGCCCATCACGCTGCACACATGTCCGGCGGCGAGGAACGCCTGGACACGGCAGCTGGGCGATTCCATGATCGCGGCAATCGCCGGCGGGACCAGGACGTGCGAGACGAGCAGCGAGAAGTTGCGCACCCCACACCGCCGCGCCTGGTAGACGGTCATCGCATTGGCCGGCGCCGTGGTCTCGAACCCGATCCCGAAAAACACCACCTGCCGGTCCGGGTTCTGCCGGGCGATCGTCAGAGCGTCCAGCGGCGAGTACACCACCCGCACGTCGGCGCCCGTGCTCTTCACCCGGAACAGGTCCCGGCCGCTGCCGGGAACGCGCAGCATGTCGCCGAACGAGCAGAAGATGACCCCCGGTCGGGAGGCGATCTCAAGAGCACGATCGATGATCTCCAGCGGGGTGACGCAGACGGGGCAGCCGGGGCCGTGGATCATCTCGACGCCCGCGGGCAGCAACTGGTCGATCCCGTGCCGGATCAGCGAATGGGTCTGCCCGCCGCAGACCTCCATGATCGACCATGGCCTGGTCGTCACCGCATGAATCTGTTCCAACAGCCGACCGGCCAGCTCCGGGTCGCTGAACTCCTCGAGGTACTTCACCGGTTCACCCCCTCCGTCTGGGCGTCACGGGCCGACGGGCCCGGCCCACCGCCGAATTCCTCGGCGAGCAGCCCCATCCGGGCGATGGTGGCCAGCGTCTCCAGTGCGGACTGCTCGTCGAGCCGCTGGAGCGCGAACCCGACGTGGACGATCACGTATTCGCCGACCCTGGTGTCCGGCAGGTACTGCAGGCAGACGTCCTTGCGCACCCCCCCGAAATCCACCTCGGCCATCGGGACGCCGTCCCGCTCCGCAATGGCGACGACCCGTCCCGGAACCGCGAGACACACCGCTGCTCACCCCCTCGCTCGCCGGCACTGCGGGCAGCCCCGCCGCCGGATCGGATTCGACATATCAGCCACTTCCCTGCACCCGCGCCTCGGCCGCAGCGGCCGCGAGCTGGCCCAGCGCGATGCCGCCGTCGTTCGGCGGCACCCGCCGGTGCCGCAGCACCGTGAAGCCGTCGGCGCGCAGCGCCCCCGCGGCCGCCGTCGCGAGCAGCACGTTCTGGAACACCCCTCCGGTCAGCGCCATGACATCGAGTCCCCGGTCGGACCGGGCTCGCCGGGCCAGGTCGACGACCAGGGCCACCACTGCGCCGTGCAGGCCGGCGCTCATCGCCTCGACGGCGAGCCCACGCCGGATGTCGCGCACGAGCCCGTGGATGACGGGCGCCGCATCGGCGATCAGCGGACCACCCGGCACCGGTCGGCCGACCGCGAAGGCGTACCGGTTGCGCCAGGCGTGAAGGGCGTCCGGGTCACGGCGGGCGCGGGCCTCCAGCTCGATCGCCGCCTGGGCCTCGAAGTCGGCGCGGTGGCGGACCCCGAGCAGGGAGCTCACCGCATCGAACAGCCGTCCCATGCTGGCGGTGGGCACGCAGGCCAGCCCGGTGGCGAGCTGATGGGCCAGGACGCGCCGCTCCGCCGGGGGGCAGGCCGCCACGGGAGGCAGGTCCCCGTCCCAGCCGACGCCGGCGGCCCACAGGTGCGCGAGTGCCATTCGGTACGGGCGGCGCACGGCCGCGTCCCCGCCGGGGAGCGGCACGTAGGCGAGGTGGGCGAAACGCTCGAAGCCGCGATAGTCGGCGATCAACGCCTCGCCGCCCCACACCGCCCCGTCGGTGCCGTAACCCGTGCCGTCGAAGGCGAATCCCACGACGGGACGCTCCCCGGCCAGACCGTGCTCCGCCATCACCGCTGCCACGTGCGCGTGGTGATGCTGCACCGTGCGCACGGGTCGCCCGGCCGCGTGCCGCCGAGCCCACTGCCGGGATCGGTAACCCGGGTGCGCGTCGGCGACGAACGTGGCGGGGCGGATGCCCGTGAGCCGTTCAAGATGATGTTCGGCGGCGGTGAAGGTCCGCAGCGTGTCGGCGTCGTCCATGTCCCCGATGTGACCGCTGAGCCAGGCGGAGCGATCGGCGCCCAGCGCGCAGGTGTTCTTCAGGTCGGCGCCCACCGCCAGGGTCGGCGTCACGGCGAACGGCAGCGGCACCGGCAGGGGGGCGAATCCCCGGGAGCGGCGGACCGGCAGCACGTCACCGTCGACGACCCGGACGACCGAATCGTCGCAGGGCACGTGGATCGGTCGGTCATGACGCAGCCAGCCGTCGGCGAGAGGTTCGAGCCGGCGGCGGGCGTCGGCGTCGTCGGCGGCGATGGGTTCGCCGCCGAGGTTGCCCGAGGTCATCACCAGCGGCCCCGGCGATCCACCGGCCGCTGCCACCGCGGCGAGCAGCAGGTGGTGCACCGGGGTGTAGGGCAGGAACAGGCCGAGGTCGGGGCTGTTCGGCGCGACCTCGGCCGCCAACGCGGGTCGGCCGTCGTCCCACCGGTCGACCAGAACGATCGGACGGGCGGGCCCGGCCAACAACATCGCCTCCCGCGGGCCGAGATGGGCGAGGCGCCGAGCGGCGGTGAGGTCGGCGACCATGACGGCGAACGGTTTGTCCCCGCGCCGCTTGCGCCGCCGCAACGTCGTCACGGCCGCCTGGTCCGTGGCGAGGCAGGCCAGGTGGTAGCCGCCGATGCCCTTCACCGCGAGGACATCCCCGCAGGTCAGCAGCCGGGCCGCCGCAGCCAGGGCGTCGTCGCCGGGAACCGCCGGTCCCGTCGCCGGGATGAACTCCAGGCGGGGCCCGCAGTCCGGGCAGGCGATCGGCTGCGCGTGAAAACGGCGGTCCCGCGGGTCGCGGTACTCCCGCTCGCACGCGGCGCACATGGGGAACCCGGCCATCGTCGTGGCCGGCCGGTCATACGGCAGCCCGGTGATGATCGTGAATCGCGGTCCACAGTTGGTGCAGGTGATGAACGGATGGCGGTAGCGGCGGTCGGCCGGGTCGGCGAGTTCACGCAGGCAGTCCGGGCAGGTCGCGACGTCCGGGGACACCATCGTGCGCGGGGTGTTCCCCGCGCGGGAGCGGGCGATCGTGAACACCGAATCGCCGCGGGGCGCCAGGTCCGTCGCCGTGACCTGCTCGATCACGGCCAGCGGCGGGGCGTCAGCGGTCAGCCGCCGGCCGAACTCCTCCACCGCGCCGGGGGCGCCCTCGACCTCCACGATCACGCCGTCGCTGTCGTTGCAGACCCAGCCGGCGAGGGCCAGGTCGATCGCGGCCGCGTGGACAAAGGGGCGGAAGCCGACACCCTGGACAAGGCCGCGGACGGTGATGCGGCATCGCCGCCGGCCGCCGGGCTGCCCGGGGCTGCGCCCGACGGGCCTGGCCGGCGCGGGTGCGGACCGGTTGGGGCCGGCCACCATCACATCCGCTTGATGCGCAGGTACCGGACCATGGACGGGTACTCCCGCCACATCATGGCGGCCAGGCCGGTGCCGGCGGCGACCAGGAGCTTCTTGCGGCTGCTCATCGATTCCCTCCTCGGGACGACCCTCTGGTGCGCGCAGCGGTGCGCCGCGCGCCGGCTAGCCCGGTGGCAGGTTGGGCATACTCGGCGAGATCGGATTGCGCTCGCCCGGCCGGATGCCCGTCGAGCGGCGGGCATCGGCGGTGCCGTCGAGGTGGTGGCCCGGCTCCATCTCGTAGGAGCCGAGGGCGTTGCCCTCCCGGACCCCCCTGACGTGCGCGGTCGCATCTGGACGGACGTCGGGCTCGCCGACTCGGATCGGTGCCATGGTGTCTTCCCTCCCTGGTCAGCCGCCTGCGCCACCGGGCGTCGTGGTGCCGCGGCCCAGCGGGGAGCCGCGGCGGGAACGGGCGGGCAGCGCGGCGAAGAAGTCGTCGACAGCGGGCCAGACGCGGCTGCCCCCCGACAACCCCGTCCACTCCCGTCGGACGATCGCGACAAGTCGGTAACAGTCATCGATCGGGACGATCCAGAACTCCCGGCGGTTGCGTGCGGTGTTCGCCAACAGCGCCTCGACCCGGGGGGCCAGGCCGGCCAGCACCGGAGCTCTGGCGACGAGCCGCCGCCAGGCGGCGGGTTCCAGGTCCCAGTGGGTCGCGCCCATCGGGCTCGGGTAGCGGGCGCGTACCTCGCCGTCGTCGCCGGGGACGACGAACGCCAACCCGACGGGGATACCCAGCGCTCGGGGATCGGACCCGTCCCGGTCCAGGTCGGCCACGCGCAGTCGCCGCTGCGGGATGAGCCGGTAATGGCCGCGCGCGGCGGCGTCCCGGTCGAACAGCAGCGCGCAGGCTCGGCACAGGCACAGCACCGAGTCGTGCGACTCGTCGAGCAGATGCCGGTGATCGTTCGGCACGGGGGCGGCGCACAGATCGCACCGCTCACCGTCCTGCCCGGCCCGGGTGACACCGGCCCGCACCACCCGGTCCAAGGCGCCGCCGGGTCCGGCCGCGGGACGCAGTTCGGTCGTCATGGCCGCACGCTCCCGGCGAGTGGCGGGGTGAGCACCGCGTCGAGGGGGACGAAGGCGGTCCGGTGGGCGCCGCCCGAGACGGTCTGGCGCCGGACGTCCGACAGCTCGGGCGCGACCGCCAGCACGGCCTCGCGCACCGCGTCCAGAACCTCCCCCGCCGCCGAGCCGCACCCCCCCAGGGTCAGGCTGACCTCCGCCACGCCCCGCTCGATGCCGACCAGCTCGAGCTCGCCGCCCCGGTCACGGACCGCCGGTCGCAGCCGCTCGATCGCCCGGGTCACCCGCTGGCCCACCGGCTCGGGGTGCGCGTCGTGCAGGACGAGCAGGTGTCCGATCAGCTCGTCGGCGGTCAGCGCGGCGGTTATGTCGGCGGCGCCGGCGGCGTATCCGGCCACCCGCGCGAGTGCCTCGCCGTACACCGACGCGAGCGTGGCCACCGCGTCCAGAGCCAGTTCGCCGCTCGGCCCCGGGATTCGCTCCACCTGGGCAAGCGCCTCGTCGAGGTGGGTCAGCCGTTCCCGCACCGCCCGGTCGTCGAGGCGATGTCCGCCCTCGACGACCGGATCAGCCATGACTCGCCCCGAACATCGGCGAGTGCACGGTGCGCAGCGTGCGGCCCCCGCCCAGGTACATGTGGACCCCGCAGGGCAGGCAGGGATCGAAGCTGCGCACCGCGCGCATCACGTCGACGCCCTTGAACGACTCCGGGCCGTTCTCCTCGAAGATCGGCATGTTCTGGACCGCGTCCTCGTAGGGGCCCGGCGTGCCGAACGAGTCCCGTGGGCTGCCGTTCCACGGCGTCGGCGGGTACGGATGGTAGTTGGCGATCTTCCCGTCCCGCACGACCATGTGATGGGACAGGACCCCGCGCACCGCCTCGTGGAAGCCGCAGCCGATCGTCTCGTCCGGCACCTCGAAGTCGGTGAAGGTCCGGGTGTCGCCGGAGCGCACCCGCGTCATCGCCCGCTCCAGGAAGTGCAGTGCCATTCCCGCGGCGTAGGCGACGAAGTACACCCGGGCCCGGTCCCGTTCGATCGCGTTCGACCAGGCGGGCGGGGACCATTTCAGGTCCATGGCGGGCAGGGTGCGGCTGCGGGGCAGCGAGATCTTCACCGCGCCGTCGCGCGCGGTGACGTACGGCGTGTCGACCAGGCCCGCGAGTGCCGTGACGTAGAGGCGGGCGAACGGGCCGCCGCCGGTGTCGAGCGCCAGATGCTCACCGCTGCCCTCGTCGAACCAGCGCGGGCTCATCACCCAGCTGTACTTCTCGCCGAAGTCCCGCTTCTGCGGCTCCGGGAAGGTCGTCTGGTTCCACGGGTGACGCATGTCGACGGGGTTACCCAGCGGATCCCGCTCGACGAACGGCTCCTCGTTGACCCAGTCCTTGTAGAAGGAGCTGCCGAGCAGGATGCGGATACCCAGATTTATCTTCACGAGGTCGGTGGTGAGCAGTTTTCCGTCGACGACGATGCCGGGAGTCACGAACATCGCGCGCCCCCAGTCCGTCATGTGCTCGTACCGGTAGTCGACCACGCTCGGATCCTGGAAGGCCCCCCAGCAACCCAGCAGAACGCGCCGGCGGCCGACCTCCTCGTATCCCGGCAGCGCGTCGTACCAGAAGTCGAACAGGTCGTCGTTCAGCGCCACGGCCTTCTTGACGAAGTCGAGGATCTCCATCAGCCGGGTGAGGTAGTCGGTGAAGACGGACGGTTCGGGCATCGTGCCGACCCCGCCCGGATACAGCGTCGAGGGATGGACGTGCCTGCCCTCCATCAGACAGAACATTTCCCGGGTGATGCGGCTGACCCGCAGCGCCTCGTTGTACACCTGGCCCTCGAACGGGTTGAGCGCCCGCATGATGTCGGCGATCGTGCGCAGGCCGTGCACCCCGGCGCGCGGCGACGCGGTCGCCTCGGCCCGCGCCAGCACGCCGGGGTTGGTCGCCTTGACCATCGCCTCGCAGAAGTCCACGAACACCAGGTTGTCCTGGAAGATCGTGTGGTCGAACAGGTACTCGGCGGCCTCACCCAGATTGATGATCCACTCCGCCATCGGCGGGTTGGCGATCCCATACGCCATGTTCTGGGCGTAGACCGAGCAGGTGGTGTGGTTGTCACCGCAGATGCCGCAGATCCGGCTGGTGATGAAGCCGGCGTCCCTCGGATCCTTTCCCTTCATGAAAACCGAATACCCACGGAACAGCGAGGAGGTGCTGTGGCATTCGGTTACCCGCCGGTTGGCGAAATCGATTTTCGTGTAGATCCCGAGGTTACCGATGATGCGCGTGATGGGATCCCACGCCATCTCGACGATCTGGCCGGGCTTCTCCGCGGCCCTCATCTGCTCGGTGGCCGTCATCGCACACGTCCCTTCAGTGAATCATGGCCGGTAACCCGGGTCATAGCCGGTGGTCAGCAGGTCCCGGTTGTGCCGCCATCTCGGCTCCCGGTTCACCATCGAGTTGGTGATACCTCGAAGGCGCCGGATGATCGACCCGTACGGTTTCACCGCGAGCGAGGACAGACTCGCCCCCGGCGGCATGTCCATGAACGGCATGAACTTGTCGGGGAACCCGGGCATCGTGCAGGCAATGCAGATGCCCCCGACGTTCGGGCAACCACCCACGCCGCCCATCCAGCCCCGCTTGGGGACGTTGCAGTTCACCACCGGACCCCAGCAGCCGATCTTCACCTGACATTTCGGCGAGTTGTAGTCCTTCGCGAAGTCGCCCTGCTCGTAGTAGCCCGCGCGGTCGCAGCCCTCGTGCACGGTCCGCCCGAAGATCCACTGTGGCCGGAGCTGGTCGTCCAGCGGCGGCGGCGGGGCGGCCCCCGCCGCGTGGTACAGCAACCAGGTCAGGGTTTCCATGAAGTCGTCCGGCTGCACCGGGCAGCCCGGAACGTTGACGATCGGCAGGTTGCCGGCCGAGGTGAAGTCGCGCCCCAGATAGTCGAGCAGGCCCATCGAGCCGGTCGGGTTGCCCGCCATGGCGTGGATACCGCCGTAGGCGGCGCAGGTGCCGATGGCGATGACCGCCCAGGCCCGCGGCGCGAGCCGGTCGATCCACCAGTTGATGGTCAGCGGTTGACCGGTGTCCGGGTCGTTGCCGAACGACGTCCAGTAGCCGTCGCCGTTGATCTTCTCGTTCGGGATGGACCCCTCGATGACGAGGACGAACGGCCCCAGCTCGTCGCGGACCGCGGCGCGGAAGGGGGCCAGGAACTCCTCACCGCCCATCGTCGGCGAAAGCACCTTGTTATGCAGGTGGACCGTCGGCAGGCCCGGTATGACACCGGTGACCACGTCCTCGATGGCAGGCTGCGAGGCTGCGGTCACCGAGACCGTGTCGCCGTCGCAGCTCATCCCCTCGGAGATCCAGAGGATGTGGACCTCGTCGACGCCGCCCCCCGGCCGTGTCTGCGTGGCCGGCCGCTCGTCCGTGGCCGTCATCTCGACCCCTCCCTTACCTCACGTACCGTGCCCGGCTCCCACCAGTCGGGGATCCCGGAGAATGGCGCCGATGAGGCCGACCGCGTCATCGACGGCCGCGCACACCGCGCCGGACAGCTCCATCCGCTCCGCCACGACGGCGGGACGGCAGCCGACGACGATGACCTGGCCGATCTCTCCACCGAGAGCGCGCACCAGCCGCAGCACCACGTCCGGGGACATGCCATGCGCGTCGACCACCAAGTCGTCGATCGCGGGAGCGTCGATCCCCGGGGCGTCGATCCCCGGGGCGTCGATCCCCGGGGCGTCGGCTACCCGGGCGTCAACCGCCGAAGCCGCGCCGACGTCGGGACGCAGGACCGTGAGGGTCCCGGGCGGTTCGTCGGTCGGCAGCGCATCGACGATGATCACCGTGTCGTAGCGGCCGTCGAGCAGCGCGAAGGCGAGGTGCAGGCCCCGGATGCCGTAGTCGGCGACGTCGACCCTGTCGGGCAGGGTCGACGGATCGAGCCGGCGGACGACTTCGACGCCGAACCCGTCGTCGCCGAGGAAGATGTTCCCGACGCCGGCGACGAGCGTCCGCGATGTCCCCGGGTCAGGACAGGCGACGGTCATGGCGCACCCGTCCGATCCGCGTCCGTCGGGACGTCGAGCGGGTCAAGCTCGTCGGGGGCGAAGTAGAAGTAACGGCCGGCGGCCCGATGGAGATCACCGGCCCCGTCGCCGTCAAGCGTCACCGCGGCGTGCCGGGTGCCATCGACGTCGAGGAAGATCGCCTCCACCCGGGCGACACGGCCGGCGAGGAACATGTCGTGGGCGTCGGAGCCCCGGGGGCGGGGGCGCAGCCGGACCCGGCTGCCACGCGCGACGGTGACGCCGGCGACCAGCACACTGTCCCGGTCGGGGTGGACCGACCGATCGGCCTCCGGTTCCCACCACTGCGGGTACGGATCAGGATCCGGCTGCCCGGCCGCCGCCGGCCGCCGCTGGGCGTCTGCGTGCACCCCGGCATCCGCGTGCGCCCCGGCGTCCGCCGCTGGCGGGGCGGGAGGCGGCTCGACCGGCCGCAGCGAGCGCACGGCGCCGTGCAGGCGGTCGAGCATGGCACGGGGGATGCCGTCGACCCGGTCGAGGATCTCGGCGGCACGGCGGTCCGTCGCCCGCGCCTCACGCTTCTCCTCCTCGGTCAACGCAGCGGTGCGCAGCGAGAGGATCTCGTCGATCTCGGTGGCGTCGAACAGATCCCCGGGGCTCTCCGGGGCCGTCCTGGGATCGTCGTAGAGGATGATCGGCGAACACAACATGACGTCCCTGGCGCCGCCGGCGAGAACGGGGAACACCCGCAGGTTCTCGCATGCGCGGGCCGCCGTCGCCGCCCAGGCGGGCGGGTCGAGCAGCGACAGGAACCGCCCGCCGCGCACGCCGAGCAGACTGTGCGCCGCGATCAGCGAGCGGCGCAGCGCCTCGGCGCGCGGGCGGCCCGCGGCCAGATCCGCGACCGTGTTCTCGACCACCACCCGCAGGCGGTGGAGCCGGAACGGCGCCTCGGCCCGGGTCGCGGACAGGTGCACGACAGCCGCCACCGGCCACCGGCGGCGCACCACCCGCGCCTCGCCCGGCCGCGGACCCAGCGGTTCGATGTCGACGCCACCCGGGACGAGCAGCGGTATCGACAACGGTCCGCGTTCCGGGTCGATCAGGTCGGCCAGCGCCACGGTGAAGTCAACCTCGCAGGGCCGCCCCTCATCGAAGCTCAGCTCGCGGGTGCCGTCCACCTCGAGCTCGTCGACCGGCCCGAAACGCCCGCTGGCATCCCGCTGCTCGACGCGGCGCCGGATCATCTGCAGGAACCGCAGCCGCAGGAAGACTGTCGCCGACCCGGGCGCCTCCAGCAGGCAGTCGGCCTGCTGGAACGACCCGTCGGCCGAGCCCGAGACGCCCGGCGCCCCCGCCGCGGGCTGCTCTGCGGTCCACCCCGGCGGGGCCAGCACCCCGAACTGCCAGCGCACCCGGTTCTTGCCCGAGGACCGGCGGTAGGGGTAGAGCAGGTAGCCCTCGTAGAGCACCGCGTCGGCGACCGCACGCGCCGCGTCGAACCCGGCGGGTGCTTCGGTCGTCACGCCGGCCGCTGTCATCGCGACCGTTGCCCGCAACAGGCCTGCTCGAGGCTGCCCACGACGGCGTCCCTTCCGGCGGGGCCGCGACGCGACCGAGCTGCACACCCCCACCATAAATAACTCGACGTGCCCGCGAAAGTACTTTTAGTTGCCTGCCGACGGGCTGCCCGGGGCCGGTCTCGCCAAACCCCACCCGCCCGCACCAGTCCGCCGTCAGGCACCAGTCCGCCGTCGGGCATCCGTCCGCGGGCGACGCGCACGCAGCCAGGCGTACCAGGCGGAGAGGCCGGGCTCCGCGTCTGCGCCGGCAGAGCCGGCTGGCAGGTGAAGCGCGGAAAGCGTCAGGACATCAGCTGCGGGGTTGATGCGACGAATCAACCCGATGCTGCGATCGACGTCCACGGCGAGGAACGGCACCAGGTCACACTTCGTGAGCAAAACCAGGTCGGCCTGCGCGAACATGTGCGGATACTTCAATGGCTTGTCTTCACCTTCCGTCACCGAGGTGAGGACCACCCGGGCGCCCTCCCCCAGATCGAACAGCGCCGGGCATACCAGGTTGCCGACGTTCTCGACGAACACGACCGCATCCTCGGGCGGCTCCAGGACCCGTAGCGCGCGGTCGACCATGTCCGCATCGAGGTGGCAGCCGCGCCCGGTGTTGATCTGTACGACCGGGATGCCACCGGCCCGGATCCGCTCGGCGTCCCGCACGCTCTCCTGATCGCCCTCCACCACCGCGAGCGGCCACCCCTCGGCGAGACCCCGAACGGTCCGTTCCAGCAGGGTGGTCTTGCCGGAGCCGGGTGAGCTCATGAGGTTGACCGCGAGCACGTTGCGCGCGGCCAGCCACTCCCGGGTCCGCCGAGCGAGATCGTCGTTCTTCGCCAGCACCCGCTGCTCCAAACGCAGCGTCCGGTCATCGGCATCGGCATCGGCATCGGCGGGAGGGTGCTCGTGAGGATGATCATGCCCCGAGCGGCCGGCTTCCCCGGCGTCGGCCGGAAACGAGGTCAGTCGGGGCGCAGCCGTCGGATCGTCGCAACCGCATGTCTCGCACATCGGTCAGTCCCCTCCCCCATGGGCGTCAGCTGGCTTCCGCCGCGGGCACCAGGCCCACCGAGGCGATCCGCAGGTCGTCGCCGCCGTCCACCGCCACGTCCGCGCAGCCGCAGCCGCAGAGAACGAGGACGTCGTCCGCCACGAACTCGGCGCCGCACCGCCGGCACCGGGCCCGGCCCGCGGGCTCGTCGATGGTCAGGGCGGCACCCGCCAGCGGCGTATCAGCAGTCACCAGGTCGAAGCAGAACCGGATGGACTCCGGCACGACGCCCGACAGCCGCCCGATGACCAGCCGCACCGCATTCACCCGGGCCGGGCCGGTCCGCTCCACGATCGCGTCGACCACACTCTGGGTGATGGCGAGTTCGTGCATGGAGGCTCCTCGACGGCGTCGGCGCGCCAGGCACGCGGCGATGGCGCCCGGCGTGCGTCGAGGGATCCCTACCCCGCGAGGTCGATGTCCAGACGCGGACGCGCCGCTGGGGGCGGGGGGCGAGGCATGCACACCGTCCTCGGGTCGCGGATCATGTGCCCTGACCTCAGGGGATCATCAACCTCCAGCAATTGCCGACGCAACCTCCAGGAGCAGGGAGACCGCCGAACCCTGGATCCGGCTAGACCAACGCTCGGCCAGGGCAGGACCCCTGGCGGCCGGCGCGGTTCCGCAGAGCATCATGATCGCCGAGGTTGGAGCTGAGGCTGCGGCCGGGGCTCATGCCCCACCGGCGGCTACGCGTCAGCCCTCCGGGCCTGCTTGTGGGTGGACGAGTGAGCACAGGGGTCTGGGCCGCCCGGCGGTGGGGCCGGCGGGAGGTCAATTCCGCCGCGCTCCGTCCAGGGGGCGGGATACGGCGGGACTTTCGCACCGTACTCGCTGTCACCACGCGACTATCCCGCGAGAAACCCGCTCGAAATCGCTAAGAAACCTTCGTCTGACCGACGGGCACGACAGCGGCGGACCGCGAGCGGACGGACGCCATTGTCCGACCGTCCCGGTCGGTCAGGCCGCCGCCGACGACGGCGCCGGCGCCGGCGCCGCCATCCAGGTCAGATCTGCCACGGTGACGACAAGCCGGCGGGCGATGTCGTCGACCGGAACACCGGAATCCAACGCCTCCCGAAGAGCGATGCCACGCACTGTGCGTAGCTCAAGCCGTCGCGGATGGTCCGCCCACATCAGTTTGTCGGCGAGCGCTGCCCGCTCCACCGAATCAGACACTGCCACCACGTCTTCATAGGACATCACGGGCTCATGGTTACGGCTGAGCGGACGTTACGCAACATTCGGATGGCGCCTTTTTTGCCGAACCCCGCACAGGTCGACGAACCATGGCCGCATCCTGTCCGGGTACTGTCCCGCCGGTCCCGTCAGCCCTGGTCGGGAGCGTGGGACCGCAGGCCCGGGGTGGCGCCGTCGCGCGCCCGCGACAGGGCCGGTACCGAGCGCCGGCCGGGCAGCAGCGCCGCAGTGGTCGCCGCGGCGACCACGAGCGTCGCAGCGGCGTCGACCAGCAGGGCCAGCCGGATGCCGGCCAGGGTCGACTGGACCGCGGAAAGATGATCGGCGAGGGCCGACGAGCGCGCCGTCGCGACCGTGCTGATGATCGGAATTCGGATACCCGATCTTCGGACCCTTGCCCTTGCCGGACAGCGAGGCGAACCAGTTCTTGAACGCCTGCACCGCGTCCCGGCACGCCTGCACCAGCACCACCGACGACACCTCGGTGAGCCACGTGCGCTCCTCGGTGCGCTTCGCACGCGTCGCCACGCGGCGCTGGACCTCGATGTCCGACAGCTTCTCGCCCGCCGCGTACGCCTCCTCGCGGGTCCGGATCGCGTCGTTGAACACGACCCGGGCACAGCCGAACGCCCGCGCCAACGTCCGCACCTGACCCGGCCGCGGGTAGGCCCGGTAACGGTAACGCACGATCGACATGCCACCCATCTTCCTTGCTCTATAGCAACATCCGACGACTACGAACGTGGCAGGCATGTGGTTTCCGCGCGACTGCTGCGCTCCGCGCACACCAGCCAGATGAACCGGCACAGCATCCGCGGGCACTTCTGGTCACCGTCTTACTTCGCCGTCTCGGCCGGCGCAGCGCCCCTGTCCGTGCTACGCGAACACATCGAAGAGCAACGACGCCCAGCGTGAACGCGCTAACCCCGCCCTGAAGGACGGGCTTGCACGCTACGAATTCAGGTCATGCGGTTACCTGACGGCGGGCAGCGGCTGGCGGTGATGACGGCGGAACCCGGTTCGGCCTCGGCGGAGAACTTCCAGTCGCTGGCCAGCCTCGACCTGACGGTCACGTCACCGGGCCCGCTGCGTGTCCCGGTCCCGGCGGACCCGGCTCCCGGATGCGGGCCAGGAACCGGCGGGTGCGCTCCTGGCGGGATTCGTCGAGAACCCGCTGCGGCGTGCCCCGTTCGATGATCAAGCCACCGTCGAGGACGAGCACCTCGTCGGCGATGTCCCGCGCGAACGCCATCTCGTGGGTGGCCAGCACCATCGGCATGCCTTCCCGTTTGAGCTCGCCGACGAGGTCGAGCACCTCGCCGACCAGCTCAGGATCCAGCGCCGAGGTGATCTCGTCGAGCAGCAGCAGGGATGGTTCGGTCGCCAACGCCCGCACGATCGCCAGCCGCTGCTGCTGGCCACCGGAGAGCCGGTCCGGGTAGACGTCGACCTTGTCGGCGAGCCCGATACGGCCGAGCAGCTCCCGGGCGCGCTCGCGGGCGGCGGCGCGGGGCACCCGATGGACCAGGATCGGTGCGAGGGTGACGTTCTGCAACACCGTCAGGTGCGGGAACAGGTTGTACGCCTGGAACACGACGCCGATGCGGCGACGGATCCGGTCGGCGTTCACCCGCGGATCGGTGATCTCCTCGCCGGCCAGCAGGATCTCGCCGTCGTCGACGGACTCCAGCAGGTTCAGGCAGCGCAGCAGCGTGGACTTGCCCGACCCGCTGCCGCCGACGAGCACGACCGCCTGGCCGGGCCCGACCTCGAAGGTGATGTCGCGCAGCACGACCGTGTTCCCGTAGAGCTTCACCAGGCCGCGCACGCTCAGCACGGGAGCCGCCGGTCCACCCGGCCCACCCGGCCCGACCGCGTCGCCGGTCGTCATCGCATTCCCCCGCCCGCGGCGCCGATGCCGGTCCCGCGGCGGCGGGCGGAGCGGGCGGCGAGATGGTCGGTGATCCGGGTCAGCGGCACGGTGATCGCGAGGAACATCAGCCCGGCGAGCACGTACGGCGAGTAGTTGAAGTGCGCGGACGTGGCGATCTGCGCCGCTCGCACCGCGTCGACGACCCCGAGCACGGACACGAGGCTGGAGTCCTTCTGCAGGCTGATCGCATCGTTGAGCAGCGGCGGTATCACCCGCCGGACGGCCTGCGGCAGCACGACGCGGCGCATCGTCTGGGCATGGGTCAGGCCCAGCGAACGGGCGGCGGCGACCTGGCTCGGATGCACCGACTCGATGCCCGCCCGGAACACCTCGGCGACGTACGCCGAGTAGGTCAGCACGAGGGCGGCGCCGCCGAGGACGAGCGGGTCGGTGGGCAGACCGCGCAGCCGCAGGGCCGGCACACCGAAACCGACCAGGTACAGCACGAGGATGACGGGCAGGCCGCGGAACAGGTCGGTGTAGGCGGCGGCCAGCAGCCGCAGCGGCAGGAACACCGGGCCGGCGAGGGTCCGCAGCAGCGCCACCAGCAGCCCGAGAGCCGCCGCCGCGGCTCCGCAGACGACGAACAGCTCGAGGTTGATGATCATTCCGGTCCGCGCGGCCGGCCAGGCCGCGGTGATCTCCGACCAGGAGAAGAACCGCTGCCGGACCCGCGGCCAGCCCGACGCCCGGGTGATCCCGACGCCCGCGACGACGGCGACGGCGACGGTGCTGGCGGCCGCGATCACCGCTGACCGCAGCCGGGCGCGCCGCCGCAGCCGCCGCCGGTCCCGCTCGCGCTCGCTGGGCTCCCAGGCGGCCGTCACCGCAGGACGGGGGCTCCCGCCTGGGAACCGAGCCACTGCTCGGTGATCCGACGCAGCTCCCCGCTGCTGGTCAGCTGGGCGAGGGCGTCGTTGACATTGCCCACCAGCGGGTTGCCCTTCTCGAACAGCAGCCCGAACTGCTCCGGCGCCCCGGCGGTGGGGAACTGCCCGACGATCAACGAGTCGGGGATCTCGGCGGAGGTCAGCTGGAAGGCGGTCGGCAGGTCGACGACGATGCCGTCGATCGGGCCGTTCTCCATCGCGGTCTTCGCGTCGTTGAGGTCGTTGAAGACCGCCGGCTGCTGCACGGGCGCCACCTGCCTGGTGATGGCGTCGAGGCTGGTGGTGCCGACGGGGGCGCCGAGCTTGGCGCCCTTCAGCCCGGCCAGCGTGCGC
Organism: Frankia gtarii; assembly: GCF_025403375.1. Lineage (GTDB taxonomy): Bacteria > Actinomycetota > Actinomycetes > Frankiales > Frankiaceae > Frankia > Frankia gtarii. The sequence goes on along the minus strand of NZ_JAMPTM010000044.1, from coordinate 5,238 downwards.
ACGGCGGCGATCCGCGACGTCTTGAGCGCGACGACGGCCTGGCTGACGTTGTAGTACCCGGTGCTGAAGTCGACGGCCTGCTGGCGCTGCGGGGTGATCGAGATCTCGTTGATGTCGAAGTCGAACTTCTTCGGGCCGGGCGCGAAGGAGCTGGCGAACGGCTCGGTCACCCAGTGGACCTTGTCGGGGGCGAAGCCGAGCCTGGCGGCCACGGCGTAGCCGACCGCGCTTTCGAAGCCCTTGCCGTTCGCCGGCTTGCCGTCGGAGAACCATGGGGCGTAGGCAGGCGAGTCGGTGGCGATCGTCAGCTCACCGGAGGTGACCAGGTGCAGGTCGCCCGAGGACGACCCGCCGCCCGACGAACCGGCGCAGGAGGCGAGCGCGAGCAGGGCCGCGGCGGCCAAGGCAAGGACGGTGGTGCGCCGTGGGCGTGGCATCGGAGACCTCCGAGGGTGTCCCACCGATGCGGGTGGGGCGCGCTGAGCAGGCAAGATGACGGAGTGGTGGGATCGGCACACAGTACCGCCAAACCATGACAAAGAGATCACCGGGGCAGGCCGTCCCCGGTGACGGCTCGGCCGACGTAGATGCCGCGGGGGCGCAGACGCAGCGGCGTCTCCTGGTACTCCTCCAGGGCATGGGCGAGCCAGCCGACCGTGCGGGCCACCGCGAAGATCACCTCACCGGCCTCGGCGGGCATCCCCGCGGCCAACGTGAGGACGGCGAGGGCCAGGTCCACGTTGGGCCGCAGCGCGCGCTCCCTGCCGGCGGCCCGCGCGATCTCGCGGGCCGCCGCCAGGAGGGGTTCGGCGGCGGGCAACGCCGCGATCGCGGCCAGCAGCGCGCGGGCGCGCGGGTCGCCGTCGGGGTACAGCCCGTGCCCGAAACCAGGGATCGGCTGGCCGGCGCGCAGGTACTCGGAAACGACGAGCACCGCGTCCCCCCGGTCGACCACCTCGGCGAGCAGCCGGTATGCCAGCCGGCTGGCGCCGCCGTGCAGGGGCCCGTCCAGGGCGGCGAGCCCGGCGGAGACGACGGCGTACGGATCCGCCCGCGCCGAGGCCGCGACCCGGGCGGCGAACGTGGACACGGCGAGTTCATGATCGGCGAGCAGGCCGAGGGCCCGATCGAGGCATGCGACCGCCGCCGGGTCGCCCGGCCCGCCGGCCAGCCGCCCCCACAGCCGGGCGGCGATCCCCCCCTGCTCCCCGGCCATCGCAGAGACACCCGGCACCGCAGAGGCACCGCTCGCCGGGGGCACCTCGGGTGGCGTCGGGAGAGCCTCGACGAGCGCTGCGACGAGGGTGCGGGCGGTGAGCAGGACGCTGTCCTCCCGCAGGTCGAAGCGCAGCGGATCGCTCGCCGCGGCGACCGAGACCGCGACCCGCAGCCGGTCGGTGAGCCGCGCCCTGACGGGCAGAATCCCGCCCACCCGTTCCAGGGTGGCGGCAAGATCCGGTGGAACGGCCAGCACCGTCGCGGGGTCCGTCCGGCCGCGCCAGAGCCAGCCGGCCACGTCCTCGAAGCTGTGGTCGGCGACGAACGCGACGGCGTCGACCCCGCGGTAGTACAGGCGGCCGTCCGCGACGAGGGTCAGTCGGGTGCGCACCGCCGGCAGGTCGGCACCGGTCGGCGCGGTGGCGGCGGGAGCGACCGCGGACGAGGCGGCGGCGCCGGCGGGAGCAGCGGCATCAGCAGCCGGGGCGGTCCGCGCGGGATTAGCGGCGGCGCCAGTCCCGTCGGCCGTGGCGGCGCGAGCCCGCGCATGACCCTGGGTGCGTAGCCGCTCGACCTCGGCGGGATCGAAGGTGCTGCCCCGCTCGCCGGCCACCCGCCGGCTGTGCAACAGCCCGCGGCTGGCATAGGCGTAGACCGTTTCGAGCTTCACCCCGAGCCGGTCGGCGACCTCGCGTGAGGTCAGTCGCTCACCATTACTCATCCGCGACTCCTCCCGCTCCACCGAGTGTACTGATTCACGTTGATTATAATCAACGTTGACATTACGTCGATAGAGGATCAACCATGGATGGCGAGGAGGCTACCCATCATGGTGATCACGACTGACAACACGGCCCGCACCGGCGCCGAGAACGCGACGGAGGCGGCGGAGGCGGCAGCGCAGGCCTCGCCCATCTCGTCGGCGGGGGTGGATGTCCCGCGGGGACTGAAGGGGGTGGTCGTCACGCAGACGGCGCTCGGCGACGTGCGCGGGCGCGAGGGCTTCTTCCACTATCGGCAGTACTCGGCCGTGGAGCTGGCCGAACGCCGCTCGTTGGAGGACGTCTGGCAGCTGATGCTGTTCGGCGAGCTGCCGGACGCCGCGGCGCGGGCAGCGTTCGCCGCCCGGGTGGTGCCGTTGCGGCGGCTCCCGGCGGGCCTCGGCGAGCTGCTGCCGGCGCTCGCACGGGCCGGGACCGGCGGGGGCGCGCTCGACGGGCTGCGCACCGCGTTGTCGCTGGCCGGCGCCGCCCGTGGCGTCACCCCGCTGTACGACACCGACGAGGCGGCCCGCGTCGGCGACGCCCTGTTCGTCGGCGCGGTCACCCCGACGCTCGTCGCCGCGCTGCACCGGCTGGGCCGCGGGCTCGCCCCGGTGGCGCCCCGCGACGACCTGCCGTTCGCGGCCAACTACCTGTACATGGTCACCGGCGCCGAACCGACCGCCGCGCAGGTGCGTGCGATCGAGCGCTACCTGATCTGCACGGTCGACCACGGTTTCAACGCCTCGACGTTCACCGCTCGAGTGATCGCCTCGACCGGGGCGGACCTGGTGGCCTGCGTCGTCGGCGCGATCGGCGCGCTGTCCGGGCCGCTGCACGGCGGCGCGCCGAGCCGGGCGCTGGACACCCTCGACGCGATCGGCAGCCCCGAGCGGATCGACCCGTGGATCCGCGACCATGTCCTCGCCGGTGATCGGATCATGGGCTTCGGCCATCCCGTCTACCGGACGGAGGACCCGCGGTCGCGGTTGCTGCGCGGCGTCGCCGAGGACTTCGGCGGCGACCTCGTCGCGTTCGCGGTCCAGGTCGAGCGGCGGGTGGTGGAGCTGCTGGCCGAGCTGAAGCCGGGTCGCGAGCTGCACACGAACGTCGAGTTCTACGCCGGGGTCGTGATGGAGCTCTGCGGGTTGGCACGGGACATGTTCACCCCGACGTTCGCCGTCGCCCGCACGCTCGGCTGGACGGCGAACATCCTCGAACAGGCCACCGACAGCAAGATCATCCGTCCCTCGGCCCGCTACGTCGGCCCGCCGGCACCCCAGCCGGTCCCGCCACTCCAGCCGGTCCCGACTCCGTAGCAGGTCCCGACGCCATCGCCGGTCCCGACGCCATAGCCATCCGCATTCGGCTTTTCGGCGCGCCATTGCCGCCGCCCGGGCGACACCGCGCGCCGAATCCGCGGACTGTTCAACCGAATGTCGATCCGGAGACGATCAGTGCCGTCGACGACCCGACCACCGCGGCGGGCGTCGTTCCTTGCCCGGAGGCAAGACGACAACCGGATCTGAACGGCGGGCTGGTACGGCGACAGCTGGTCCGACCAGCAGACCCCGGCGGACGCCCCCCGCACCAAGGACCGGCCCGCGCTGGCCTTCCACCACGGCCGCACGGTCATGGCGTGGAAGGGCTCGGGAAACGACGCGGGAATCTGGCACGCGGAGTTCCAGAACGGCCGCTGGTCTGCCCAGCGGCCCTCCCCGGGCGGAACGGAGCACCGGGCCGTCGGCGGCCTACGTGAGAAACACCGTCATCACGGCGTGGAAAGGTGTCGGCGCCGACGCGCGCATGTGGACCTGCCGGAATTTCCGCGAACCGCAGATCGCCGTCGCGAACGGCGCCTTCGGCACCAGTGACACCCCGGCCGTCGTGAGCACCTTCGTCACGCAGCTCTGATCGCCCGGGTCAGGTGGGGACTCGCTCCCGCGTCCCCACCCCGGTACGCCGGCCCCGCACCACCCCCGGCCCGAGCGCCCGCGCCGGGCACTGCTTCTCCACCGTCGGCCGCGCCCGGCCACGTCATCGCCCATCCGCGAGGGAGTCAGGACGGCGACCCGCCAGCGCGGGTCGCCCCGGACCGTCCACCACCGGTGCCCGGCAGAACTCTGCCCAGCACCCCTGGGCAGTCTCCTTCCCATGCGCGACGGAAAACTGCGGTCACCATCCTCCGAACCACATTCATCGGCAATGCACAGCAAAAACGAGCAGCGCAACAAGACCGCAAGCAGGACCACATCCATCGCATCAACTCCGATCCGGCGGAAAAAGAAGAACCGTGGGTGGCATAAGCAGGGCCCCCGAGGGGAACGGGGACCATGCTGGATCACCCAAAATGGCCGGCGTCGGCGCGGAAGGCAACCATCACGCCCCATTGGCAATCTGTTGCCATAACGTTCCGTAGCAAGATGTGCCACAGCCTGGATCAACTACCCGGCTCCTCCGCTTCCCCTGCCGGCACAACTGCCCGCTAATCGGGATATTTCACCTAGATCGCCTCAAGATAGGTTACTCTGCGCAAGAAATGTGATTTGCGACACACAGTGGGGCTTTACTTGCGCGAAACATTCACGTGGACGAGACCGACAAGCTAGACGACTGGATACTTTCGGTAAGCAATTTGACACGAAGAGTGCATCACTTCAAGCCTTCAAGATACTTTTTAGGTGAATTGACCGATTTGCTAGCAGTAGACGCAGACCAACTCCGGGCGACAGGCTGAACGTCCGCACGCTGAGCGAGCCCCGCCGGAGACCCCTCCGGGCCCCTTCATCCGTCCACGACTCACCCAAACGGCGACTGATCGTCATGGGCAGCAGAGACTTCTTTCTTCGAATCGGATGACAACAAGGCCTCGGTTCTGGCACAGTCCAGCCCGGACCCGAGCGCAACCGGGTTCACCAACATCACCGACTCGGCGCGACGCGCCTAGTTCGAGCGCGTCTCTTTCCTCATCATCGAGGTCTTCTCTCCCGCTCCTGGCTGACGCATGCCCAGGGTCCCTGGGAATGGTCGCTGCCCATGAGGACAAAGCCGAAGAAGGTGTTCCACATCACGGGGAGGTGAATCGCCACGAGTCGGCATCGTCGGCTTCCTGAGCACGCCGGGCGGCATCGGATCGCCGAATCGCCCGGCAGGCACCGGGCCATCACGACGGACACCCAGACCCGGCGCGCCTCCCGACGGCCGGTCCCGCAGTCCTCGATCCACGCGGCGCGACAGCCGCCCCCACCCCGCCCCACTC
>NZ_JAMPTM010000449.1 GCF_025403375.1 Frankia gtarii | reverse complement strand
GTGATGCAGTTCTCGTCCGTGGGCTGGCGGGTCGGGGGATCCCCCGGGATCGCGTCCTACCAGGCGGCGAAGTTCGCCATCGACGGGTTCAGCCGGGCGCTGCGTGCCGAGACCGCACCGTTCGGCGTCAAGGTAGTCGTCGTGGAGCCGAGCGGATTTCGCACCGACTGGGCCGGGGCATCCATGCGCGTGCACGAGATTCCCGCCGAGTACGCGAGCACCGTCGGCGCCATGAACTCGCGGGTGCGCCAAAGCGAGTCCGGTCCCGCGGGCGACCCGGCGAGGGCGGCGGAGATCCTCGTCGCCGTGGCCAGGCGCCGCGACATCCCCGAGCACCTGCCGCTGGGTGTGAACGCCGCCGAAGGGTCGATCGCGCTGGATCGCCGCCTCCTCGAGGCGGACCTCACGTGGCGTGATGTGAGCCGTTCGGCCGACTCGACCGAGCCGTACCCGGTCGAGTTCCCGCCGGACTCCGTGAACTGAGCAGTCACACTGCGTCGAGGCATGGGCGAACCATGACCGCCCCGGCACCGGCCGGCGGTATCGCGAGATCATGATCGACAGGAACACCGCGGTAGTCATCGGGGCCAGGCGATCGACGCAGTCGCGGTCGGGAACAGCGGAAGTACCCATGGGGCAGGTTCAGGCACGCGGCACGCGGCTCGCCGCTCGACCTGGCCGGTCGGCCAGTACGGAGCGGCGAGCCAGAAGGAACCACACCCGACTGCTACCCGTGACTCGACGCCCGGTGTGGGCGCCGAGCGGCCACGGCGGCACCGCCCGCGCAGGACGGGCAGTGGCGGGAGCACACCTCCACTGGATTGCCGACACAATCGAACGACATGGCGACGTGGCCCGTCAGCGGACCTCCGCAGCTCCCGCAGTGGTTGCGATCGGCCGGGCCGACATCGGTCTCCTTCGTCTTCATGAGTCGGCTACCTCCGACGAGCCGTTGGAGCGCCGGTAGCGGCCGGCGGTGCTTCGAGCGGGATCCGCGTCGATCATCGTGCCGGCGAGCCCGCCTGCGACGATGGCGACAATCGGCTGGATCTCAATCCCTCCAAATCGGGCGGCGAGCAGCAGGATCACTATGATCACTACCGCCGGCGTCTTCCTTCGGTCATGGTTGAGACGTATCGTCAGACTTGCGAACATGGGTTCCCTTCCGTGATTCGTGCGGGGCCGCTGTGGGGCGTTTCGGGCTGAGCAGCGGCCCCTTTGCTGTGCCAGCACGATCTGCCGTCCGGCACCCACCCATCGAGTCCGGCGCTACATATGAATCACCTTCCTTCCCGGTCCCTGTGCTCATGCAAGCAAGGATGCGGGAACCTCAAATGCCCTGGCAAGAACGCTGCCGACACCTGCGCAAGGTCGGTCGCCCGACGTCTCCCGGCAGGCACGAGCGCGCAGGCGTGGGCAGCTACGCCCGCCATATGAAGGCCAGGTACGATCATGGCTGTGCATCGGCGTGCGAGAACGTGCATCCGCGTGCACCAGCGTGCTGGCAAGCAGATCCCGCCGGCCCGTTTGCCAGCCCCACTCGAACCTAGGTAGACGCCATGGACCACCTGAGCCTGTCGGCGGCTCCGACACGGCATCACCCGACCGGGACGGTGTAGTCAATGCCTCCGAACCCGGCCCAGGCGGCGTTGGCGAGCGCACTGCTCGACGCACGGTCAAGCATGCGGGACGATCTCACGAAGGAAGGGTTCGCAAAGCGAGCAGGGCTCGGCCGCAATACTGTCGAACGAATCTTCAAGGGCATACAGGTCCCCACCCGGAGTCAGGTCCACGCGATCGCGAGGGCCTGCAATGTCAACCCAGCCAGCTTCGACAAGCTCTATGAGGATGCGCAGCGTTCACGAATTGTCGCCGGAATCCAGACGACGCCCGAGCCACGGGAAACTGACGGGTCGAGCGAGTCGCTGGTAATCCAGTACCATGACAACACCGAGGCTTTCTATACGGCCGCGACGGCCGCGGCGCGGGCGGCAAAAGAGCAGATCCGCGTCACCTACATCCGGCAACATCCACCGACTCGGTACGCGAGCCTGGCCGCGCGGAACTACTTCGCGGCGGTGCTCGACTGGGCCGAGTCGGCCGCACTCCCCTCCGGGCCGGGGGGCGAGACGGCGGTCCCGGCCTCCCGATCGGTCCGGCGGATCATCGGGCTCCCCATCGGGGCCGACGGCAAGCTGGGCCGGGAGTTCCTGAGCTGGCTACGCGCGCACAACGAGGAGGCTCGGGAGATCCCAGCCTACGAGGCGAACGTGCTCGAATGGACCGCAGGTGTCGACTGGATCAATATGGCGCTGATCGACGACTCCGTCACGTTCCTCACGTTCTCCGGCATGGGCGCGCAGCAGTTGAAGGGGCTGAGCTCCGCGAGCCGCCGTTTCCTCACGCCCTACGCCGAGTTCTTTGAGCGCGTGTGGCAGCACACCACAGCCCTGGACGACTATCTCCGCAACAAAGACGAGATCACCTGACGGGCGAACCGCCGCGGACGAGGTGTAGATCCTGACCACCTCTCGCCGCAGCAGCTCGATGTCGTCGGGACGGAAGGTGCGGTCGACCGCCGGCCGCGCGCTCTCGCCGGGCCGTTGCGTCGACGCACCGGCCGTCGCCGCAAGGTTCGACCTGGCCGACTTCCCGGGGCCGCGCGGTCACATCCCCCCGACCTGTCCCCGGGGCAGGTCCCCGAACCGCTGCTCGACGAGCGCCGCGAGGGTCCCCGCAACGGTCGGGATCAGCACGACGATCTTCTGCCTCGAGCCGTGGACCAGAACTTTCTGATCGCCGCTGATCGCCTGCGCCAGCTCGATCGCCCGCCGGCGGACATCCACCGGCTCCTCCCGTCCGACCCAGCCTCCTGGATCGGCTGAACCGCGCGGAGTTGTGAACACCTCGCCTGATGTCAGTTCTGTTGTCAGTTCTGTTGGGTGCGCTGGATCGCCTCGGCGATGCGCCTGATCCGCTGGAGCCGGGCGTCCCACGCCGCCCCGACCGACGACAGCTGGGTCACGGCGCGGGCGAGCTGGGCGTTGTCCACCCG
>NZ_JAMPTM010000448.1 GCF_025403375.1 Frankia gtarii | reverse complement strand
CCTTGGTCATCATCGGCAAGTGGTTCCTGCTGGCGTTCGCGGGCATGACGCTGGTGGCCTGGGTGGGTTGCCTGTGGCTGGCGCGGCGGGGCCGCCGGGTCGTCACGGTCGGGATGGCGGGGATCGCCGTCCTGCTCACCCTCGCCACCGCGGCCGACCTCGTCAACGCCCACTACAGCTACCTGCCGCGGATCGACGACGTCATCGGGGTCAAGTCCTGGCCGACCGCGTCGACCCATGACGTGGTCACCGCCGCGCCGGCCGCGTCGGCGCGGACCCACCCGCAGGGCACGGTTGTCAGCCTGCCGGTGCCCGGCGCCCGCAGCGGCTTCGGCGTCCAGCAGGCGTTGGTCTACCTGCCGCCCCAGTACTTCGCCGAGCCGCACACCCGCTTCCCGGTGGTCTACCTGATGCACGGCTCCCCGGGGGTGCCGGTCGACTGGTACCGGGCGAACCGGGCCGCGCAGACCGGCGCCTGGCTCGCCGCCGACCACCGGCCGGCGATTTTCGTCGCCCCGCGGCTGAGCCGCGGCTGGCTCGACGACAGTGAATGCGTCGACCGACCCGGTGAGCACATCGAGACCTACATCATCGACGACGTGATCCCGACGATCGACGCCCGGCTGCGCGTCCTGCCCGACCGCGCCGACCGCGTCTTCGCCGGTATGTCCGCCGGTGGCTTCTGCGCGTTGAACCTCGGCCTGCGCCACCGCGACCTGGTCGGGTCGATCGTCGACATGTCCGGGATGGACCGGCCCACCCACGACGGGGGCATGGTCGGCCTGTTCGGCCATCGTCGAGATCTCGCCCGGGTCGTCGAGGCCAACACCCCCGTCCGCTACGCCGCCACGCTGGCGCCGGAGCCGCCGATGCGCATCTGGCTCGACTGCGGCCTCGGCGACCACGAGGCACTGGGGGACACCCGGACGATGGCGTCGATCCTGAGCGGCCGGCCGGGGTTCACCGTCCGCCTGCGGCTGCGTCCGGGCAGCCACGACTTCGGCGTGTGGCGTCCGGCGCTGCGCGACGGCCTGGCCTGGACGCTCCCGTCGACCGCCGGGGTTCCGATCCGGCTGCCGGTGGGGCATCCGGTACCGCACCACGGCGCCCGGGCCACCGCGGCGACCTGACCTCGGGCGCTGACGCGGCCCGCGGGTGAGTTGGCGCCGCCGTCGGCGGGGCGGTCACGGTCGGCGTGTGGCGGTCGGCGTGTGGGGATCGGCGTGTGGCGGTCGGCACATCGACGTTGCCTCGACGGGTGGCGGGGAATGCCGCGGCAGGCCACGATGTCATGACGGTGACGCTGATCCTCGCTGGGTGGGGGTGTTCCGTGATGCTGCCGGGTCGACGTAGTGACGGTCAGCGTCCCTCGCCGCGCCCGAACGCGTCACACTGGCCGGTGTCACCAGACCGGCCGGTGCCACCGGGTCGGACGGTGCCACCGGAACGGGCGGCGTCGAGGCCGATGGCGTGGCTGCGAACGGTGCCACGGCGGTTCCCGGTGACGGGCGTCCTGCTGGCCGTGCTCATCGCTGCCCGGGTGCTGCGTGCGGCTGACCCGGATCTCGCCCTGCGCTGGCAGTGGGCGACGAGCACCACCCTGCACCAGATGCTGCGTCACCCGCTCGGCGTCCTGCTCGGCAGCATCCCCTGGGTGGCCGATGGGCCGGTGGCGCCCTGGCTGGCCTTCGCGGCTCTGGCCGTCGGCGGCCTGGAGGCCACCGTGGGAAGCGTGGCGGTGCTCGCGGTGGCATTCGGCGGCCATACCGCGGCGACGCTGATCTCCGAAGGGATTCTCGGGCTTCGGGTCGAGGCCGGCGGCCTGCCATCCAGCGCGCTGCACGTGCTCGATGTGGGCCCGAGCTACGCCCTCGGTGGCGCCCTCGCAGCCCTGGTTGCCCTGCCGACCCCCCGTCGACTACGTACCGTGGCCGGCATGACCCTCGCCGTTGTCGGCCCCGTGATGATGTACGGCGTCACCGACGGCGACCTCGACGGAATCGGCCACACCGCCGCACTCGCCCTCGGCGGCCTCGCTGGAACCATCCCCGCGCTGCGCCGTCGTGCCGCCCGCCCTGCATTGTCCCCTTCCGGCCATTCCGTTCACTCCGCCCGTCCCGCCCGTTCCTTGGCCATGCCGTGGCGAACCCCCCGTCCACGGCTGGCCTACGCGCCCACGGAGAGGACCACCATGCCTGCGCGCTGGGCGATGCGCGTTCGCCGGGGGAGGCCGCGGGCCTCGGCCGGCACCGCCGACGTCGCGGCCCACCCGCGCCAGGTCTGGTGGTCCATCCCACGCGGACTGCACCACTGAGCGATCCGGGCTTCGGGTTGGCCGCAGCTCCGGCCGGGCCTACGGGGGAGCGCAGTCGGGGTGGCGGTGCCGGCGCTCCGCCAGCAGGAAGTAGATGAGAGGGACCGTTGGCATGAGAACGGTTCGGCGTTCACGACGACGGCTGGGTCGGCCGCGCGCCAAGAAGCGGGGTGAGTCATGGCAGGTGTGCAAGATGGAGTTTATCGGATCCCGCTTGACGGGAGGCAGATACTGACCGGCACCGCCGCGGATAATGCCGTCCTACTGCCGGAGCGCACCGGCCGACAGGAATGACAGGTCCAGCAGGCGGGCAACGAGACCTGGGCGATCCGTCGGGCGGATTCCGCGAAGTTTCTCGGCTTCGACGGCGACCCGGATACCTTCGAGCGCGTCCGGACGTTCGGGCAGCCGCGGGAATGGCGGATCAGCGACGGCCCGCGGCCCGGTACCTTCACCATCGGTGTGCCGAACAACGAGCTGACCCTGGGGCTGCACCCGGCGCTCGTCTTCCCACCGCTGATCGCGCTCTCGCCGGTCTTCAGCGAGGATAACGGCTGGAGCTTCGAGAGCATCGACTAGCCGCGGCCGTCGGTGCGAGGCCGCCCGGGAATCCGGGCGGCCGCCGGCTGCGGACCGGCCACCCTGCGCCGTGGATGACCTTTCCTGGTCGTCCACGGCCCGGTCGGAGGGGAGCCTCGCCGGGACCTGCGCCCAGCGGGGATCACCGGTGCCAGGTGGCCACAGATGCGCCCGCGACGACCGCCGCACCAACCCCGCCGCCCCGC
>NZ_JAMPTM010000447.1 GCF_025403375.1 Frankia gtarii | reverse complement strand
CGTCGCCCCAGCCCGCGGTTCGGTACCCGGGCGGGCCGAGAGGCCGGCGCCTGCTGGTCCGGCCATGCGCCCGATGTCCGTCGGCGTGGGCGGCCCCCCGATCGTGGCGGCTCCCGCGGGACCGCCCGGCCGGATCGGTCCCGGCGGGCCCGCGCCTGCGACCCATCATGGCTGGGGCGGCCCGGTCTGGGCGGCCGGACCGCCGGCCGGACCGCCGCGCCGCGGACCGGCTCGCTGGCTCATCCCACTCGTCCTTGTGCTGGCGATGGCCGCCGGTGCGGGCGGCACCGGCATCTTTCTGCTTGCCCGGTCGGACGACGGCCCCGTCGAGGCCGTGCGGTCCTACCTCACCGACGTCGGCGCCGGCCGTTACGACGCCGCCTACGATCGGCTCTGCAGCTCGGTTCGGGGCAACCGATCGGCCACCGAGTACACGATCATCATGCGGGCGCTTGACGGGATCAGCGGGGGTATCGCGTGGTTCGCCGTGCGGGGCGTGCAGACCCGCCACGCCATCGCCGCCCAGACGGTCCGGGATGTCCAGGTCGACGTGCGGCGCGGCAACGACCCGACGAGCCGGGAGTCCTACCAGGTCGGCCGGGAGTCCGGCGACTACTGCCTGCTCACCCCGGGCGCGCCCTTCAGCGCCGGTGCCGGCGGCGGCACCCCTGACATGCAGCCGCCGGGACCGTTTGGTGGACTGCCGGACACCCCCGATGATGGCTCAGACGGCGGTAGCTCAGGCGGCGGCGGTAGCTCAGGTGGCGGCGCCGGTCGAGGTGGTCTGGACGGCGGTCCGCCGGCCCGCGCAGCCTGATTCGCGTTCCGGTGACTCGGATGACTCGGACAGGTCCGCGGCGTTGGACGACGTGTCGGCGGTCGCGGCGGCGAGGCCGCCGCGCCGGGGGATGGCCAGGGCGCAGAGCAGGGCGAGCACGACGGCGATCACGCCCAGCCACAGGGCGGGTCGCGTCCCGTCGATGAACGCCGTCGGCGTGTCGTATCCGCCGCGGGCGGCGAAGACCGACGACAGCACCGCGATGCCGAGTACCCCCCCGAGCTCGCGCAGGGCGTTGTTGGTGCCCGAGGCGATGCCCTGCATCGTGGCCGGCACGACCCCGAGGGCGACGGTCGCGATCGGCACGAAGAACAGGGCCATGCCGACGCCGGAGAGGATGAACGGTCCGATCAGCGCCGCATACGCCGTGTGCGTCGTCAGTACCAGTGCCATCCAGGCGAGCCCGGCGGCGTTGAGCACCAGCCCGCCGAGCAGCAGCGGCCGGCCACCGATGCGGTCCGACACCGGCCCGGCGAGCGGCGCGATGAGCAGCGGCATCGCCGTCCACGGCAGGGTGCGCACACCGGCCTGCAACGGCGAGTAGCCGTAGACGTTCTGCAGTGCCTGGGCCAGCAGGAAGATCGAGCCGAACATGCCCAGCGAGAACAGCAGCGCGGTGGCGTTCACGGCGGCGAAGCCGGGGACGCGGAACAGGCTCATCGGCAGCATCGGCGCCGCGCCTCGGCGGGCGACCCGCAGTTCCCAGGCGACGAACGCACCGATGCCGAGCCCGCCGAGCACCAGGGCGGCGAGCACCGAGGTGCTCGTCCAGCCGTGCCCCTCTCCGCGGACGAGGCCAAAGGCCACGCCGAACAACCCGGCGCTGATCAGCGCGGCGCCCGCGAAGTCGAGCCTGGTGGAGCGGCCCCGCGACTCGGCGAGCGCGCGCAGCCCGACGGGCAGCGCGATGAGGCCGACCGGCACGTTGACCCAGAAGATCCACTGCCAGCTCGCGCCCTCGGTGACCGCCCCGCCGATGAGCGGGCCGACCGCGACGGCCAGCCCCGTCATCGCCCCCCAGATGCCGAGGGCGGCGCCTCGGCGCTCCTCGGGCACGGCCGCGGCGAGCAGCGTGAGGGTCAGCGGCAGCACGAAGGCCGCGCCGACGCCCTGCACGGCTCGGGCGGCGATGAGGACGGCGATGGACGGGGCGAGCGCGGCACCCGCGCTGCCCAGGGTGAACACCGCGAGACCGGCGAGGAACACCCGGCGGCGGCCGAGCCGGTCGCCCAGCGCGGCGCCGGTGAGCAGCAGGACGGCGAACGGCAGCGTGTAGGCGTTCACCGTCCATTCCAGACCCTCCAGGCCGGCGCCGAGATCGTCGCGGATCTGCGGGAGCGCGGTGGTGACCACCAGGTTGTCCAGGGACACCATGAACGCGGCCAGTGAGGTCACGACAATGGTCCAGGCGGTGCTGGGACGTCTAGGCACGGCGGATCTCCTTCCAATTTGCTTGTGAGCACTCACTACCTTTGTCAGGTAGTAATCAGTCACTACCTTGAGAACTCGGGCTGCGCTATGCCTCGCCGGGAACGAGCGGGCCGCGATCGGTTCGAAACCGGATCAGGGAGTAGGCGGTTCCGGCGCCTCGGGTCTCGGGGCGGCGGGTTTCAGCGTGGCGGGTTTCAGGGCGCCGGTGGCCGAGCCCGGCGGCGTCGGCGTGCAGACCATCTGCGCCCACTGTTCGTCGATGACGGCGAGGTCCATCGCCGCGATGATGTTGATCAGCATGCCGTAGGCGAAGAACAGCCGGATCTCGTCGGTCGGCAGGCCGGTGATGCGGATCACGGTGTCCCACAGCCGGTGGAACCCGTTGCGGGCCGCGACCTGGATGTCCGGGTCGTAGCAGCCGGAGTAGGCCTGCAACTGGTTGAGCAGGTACGTCGGGTCCGCCAGCAGCTCCTGGTAGGACTCCTTCATCGTCTCCAGCGCGGCTTCGCCGGTCAGCTCGCCGGCGGCCCGTTCGAAGTGGGTGGCGGTCCGGCGGAAGACGTCGTCGATGACGGCGAGGAACAGCGCCTTCTTCGTCGGGTACAGCCGGAACAGGTACGGCTGGGAGATGCCGGCCCGCTCGGCGATCGACTCCGTCGACGTGCCGGTCAGCCCGCCGTGGGCGAACTCCTCCACCGCGGCGGCGAGCACGCTCGCCCGCCGCTGCTCGGCGCTCATCCGTCCGCCGCCGCTGTCCGTCCGTGTCGCCACAATCGGAAGGTAGTGGTCACTCACTAACGTGTCAAGCCCGGTAACGGCGGGGGTCAGCGG
>NZ_JAMPTM010000446.1 GCF_025403375.1 Frankia gtarii | reverse complement strand
GGTCGAGGGGCTTGTCATGGTCCGGTCCTCCGCCCGTACCGGGATGCCGCGGACGTCCGCGGCCGGGACGTCCGAGCCTGCACGCTACCGCTCACCGACGCCGCACCGTACCCACCCCGGCACCGTCGGGTCCGCCAGGCATGACGCTTTCACCATGCCTTCGTCACTGTGCCTTCGTCACTGTGCCGCCGTCACCCCGTGGTCGTCACCCTGCCATCCTTGCCACGCCAGGGAGAGCGGTGCGGAGCCCGGTGTCGCCGCGGCTGAGGCGCCCGCCCGATCATCCGGGCGCCGTCAATCCGCGCCTCGTCCACGCGAACGCCGTCGACGGGCGCGGGGTCGGGGTCAGAGGCGGGGTCGTCGGTCCGCGGTGGGCCGTCAGCCTGCCTGGGCACGGCTATGTCGGCATGGCCACGGACGGGCACCAGGCAGCCCACCCCGAGGGCGAGCGCCCCGACCACGCCGGCCATCGCGAAGACGGTCTGGAAGGCACCGAGGCTCGGCACCGCCCCCACCGAGGTCGTCATCGTGAGATGGCTGAGCAGCGCGGCGACCGCGGCGCTGCACAATGCCTGCCCGACCGTGCGCAGCAGAACGTTGAGGCCGTTGGCCGCGGCCGTCTGGGTGCGGGGAACCGCATTCATGATCAGCATCGGCATGGCCGAGTAGGCCAGCGCCGTCCCGGCGGCGACCACCGCCGCCCCCACCACGATCATCGGCAGGTTCTCGCTGGTGAACAGGCGCAGCAGATAGCCGAGCACCAGCGCGGACGCGCCGAGCAGCAGGGTGATCCGCGGGCCGCGGGACGCGGTGATGCGCGCCGCGACCGGTGACAGGGCGAACATCGCCACGCCGCCGGGCAGCAGGCACAGGCCGCTGGCGAACACCGACAGGCCCAGGCCGTAGCCGGTCTCGGTCGGGACCTGGACGAGCTGGGCGGTGGACAGCGAGTTGGCGTAGAAGGAGAAGCCGATCAGCAGCGCCGCGACGTTCGGGGCGAGCACCGCGGGCCGGCGTGCCAGGCGCAGGTCGACCAGTGGTTCGGCGACGTGAAGCTGCCAGCGGGTCCAGCCGGCGAGGATCACCACGGCCGCGAGGATCAGGACGCCGAAGCGGGGGCTGGTGAAGCCCCAGTCGGCCGCCTTGGACAGGGCGAGCAGCAGGCACAGCAGGCCGAGGGCCAGCCCGACCGCGCCGGGGATGTCGAAACGGGCGGGGGCGCGGACCTTCGACTCGCGCACGAGCAGCCCGGCGAGGATCAGATCGGCCAGTCCGAGCCCGCCGGTGACCCAGAACATGACGTGCCAGTCGGCGAATTCGACGATCAGGGAGGCGAACGGGACCCCGAGCGCCGCGCCGATCCCGACGGTGGCGCTCATCAACGCGACCGCCGAACCCACGCGTTCGGGTGGCAGTTCGTCGCGCAGGATGCTGATCGACAGCGGCACGACCGCGAGGCAGGCGCCCTGCAGGCCACGGGCGGGGATCAGCAGCCAGATGTTCGACGTCAGCGCGCACAGGATCGACCCGGTGGTGAGCATCCCGAGCGCGATCAGCAGCATCCGGCGCTTGCCGAAGATGTCGCCCGCCCGGCCGAACAGCGGCGTGACCACGGCGCCCACGAGCAGGGTGACGGTGAGCAGCCAGCTGACGTTCGACGCCGACGCGCCGGTGAGCCGGGGCAGGTCGGGCAGCAGCGGCACGATCGAGACCTGCGAGATCGCGGTGAGGATTCCGCCGGCGCCCAGCACGGCGCTGAGCTCCCGGGAACGCCCGCCGCCCGCCGCGGGGGGCTCCCCCACCGCCGCGGCGCCGACCGGATGCACGGCAGGTTCGTCCACGTGACTCCTCGGAAGATCGATACGGAAACGGCCACCACACTGGTGAACCGCCGTTCACCAGCATAGTGAACGGCGGTTCACCGATGCACGCAACTGCCCCGACGAGGACCGCCACCTACCGCGATACGTGAACACGCAGGTCAGGCCCCATCCCTCGTCACGGCCGCGGGTCCCCGTCGCGCGCCGGTTGAGCCCCGATGCCCCCGTGTGGCGGAGCACAGCGGTGGCCACCCGGGGCTACCCGACCTGGGCCCGCTCCCCCCAGGGGGACGGCTCGGACGGCTCGGACGGGTTGGACGGGTCGGACGGGTCGGACGGGTCGGACGGGTCGGACGGGTCGGACGGGTCGCCGGGTTCGGCGTGGATGCGACCGCTGGTGGCCCGCAACGGGCGGCCGCTGCCACCCCAGCGACTTTGGATGATCTCCGCGGCGATCGAGACGGCCGTCTCCTCGGGCGTGCGCGACCCCAGGTCGAGGCCGATCGGAGAGTGCAGCCGGGCGAGATCATCCTCGGTGGCGCCGCTGTCACGCAGCCGGCGCAGCCGGTCGGCATGGGTGCGCCGCGACCCCATCGCGCCGACGTAGTGCGCCGGGGAGCGCAGCGCGGCGCGCAGCACCGGGATGTCGAACTTCGGATCGTGGGTGAGCACACAGATCACCGTGTTCGCGTCGACGGAGGCGCGGGCGAGGTAGGCCACCGGGCGTTCGCAGATCACCTCGTCGGCATCGGGGAAGCGCCGGGAGGTGGCGAAGACCGGTCGGGCGTCGCACACCGTCACCCGGTAGCCGAGGAAACGGCCGATGCGCACCACCGCGGCGGCGTAGTCGATCGCACCGAAGACCAGCATCCGCGGGGGCGGCGCGAACGACTGGACGAACACACCGATCGCGTCCGGCCGCCGCTGCCCCCGCGGTCCGTAGTGGCGCATCCCGCTGCGGCCGGCCGCGAGCAGCCCGCGGGCATCGTCGACCGCGGCGACGTCGAGTCCGGCGGCCCCGCACGAGCCCGCCGTGCGGTCGGGCCACACCGTCACCTGCCCGCCCAGCCCGTCTCCCCCGACGACGGTCAACAGCGCCACCGCCTCGTCGGCGGCCAGCGCGGCGAGGACCGCGTCGAGCGCCACGCCCGCGGGCCGCTTGTCCGCGGGCCGCTTGTCCGTAGCCGTGACCGGGCCGGCGGCCGGGTACGGCACGATGATCACGTCGATGATCCCGCCGCAGGTCAGGCCGACGGCGAAGGCGTCGTCATCGGAGATGCCGTAGCTTTCCAGGGCCTGTCTCTTATACACACCTG
>NZ_JAMPTM010000445.1 GCF_025403375.1 Frankia gtarii | reverse complement strand
CCCATCGCCCTGCCCGTGCCCGCCGCCCTGCCCGCGCCCGCCGGATGCGGGTCTCACGCGCCGCGCCGGCTGCCCAGCGCCCGCACGGCCAGCAGCACGTTGGCGGGCTTCTCCACGAGCCGTCGGGTCAGGTAGGGCACGCTGTCCGGGCCGTAGGGCAGGTACACCCGCACCGTCGCCCCGGTCGCGGCGAGCCGCCGCTGCTCGGCGGGTCGCACCCCGTACAGGAGCTGGTACTCGTAGGTCGCGGGCGCGCGGCGCAGCTCGGCCGCCAGCCGGCCGGCGACGCCGATCAGCGCCGGGTCGTGGGTGGCGATCATCGGATACCCCGGGCCGGCGAGCAGGATGCCCAGGCAGCGCGCGTAGGCGGCGCGGACGGCCGGGCGCCCCCGGTGCACGGTGCCGGCCGGCTCCCGGTAGGCACCCTTGCACAGCCGTACCCGCGAGCCGGCTCGGGCCAGGTCGCGGCAGTCGCCCTCGGTGCGCAGCAGCTGGGCCTGCACCACCGCGCCGACCGACGGGAAGTCCCGGCGCAGTTCGACCACCGTGTCCAGCGTCGCGTCGGTGGTGGTGTGGTCCTCCATGTCGACGGTGACGGTGGCGTTCACCGCCGCCGCCCGGGCGCAGATCTCCGCGGCGTTCTCGTAGGACAGCTTGCGGCCGTCGCGCGGCACGGCCTGGCCGAGGGCGGACAGCTTGACCGAGACGTCGAGACCCGGGGCGAGGCCCGCCCGGTCGGCCAGGTCGAGCAGCCGCAGGTAGGCCAGGACCGTGGCGAGGGCGTCGTCCGGCCGGGTGACCCCCTCGCCGAGCAGGTCGGCCGACGCCCGCAGGCCGAGATCGGCCAGCCGAGCGGTGGCGGCGACGGCGTCGGCATCCGTGGGGCCCGCGACGAACCGGTCGACGATGCCGGTGGCGAGCGGCCCGTGGGTGAGCACGGCGCGCGCCGGCGGGCTGGCGATCAGACGGTGGGCAGGAGGACGGATCATCCAGCCCCCCCAACATCGACAGTAGGCAACGACGAAGGCACAGTCGGTAGCGTTCCGCAGTCGACGTGTCCTGTCCAGCCCGGCACCGGCGCGATCCACCGGTCCCCGCTCAGCGAGCTGGTCGAAGAGATTCCCGGGGGGTGGATGCTGCCGTGACGGCGACGTCGTAGCCGAATCTCCGCAACGCGGCGAGGACCTTGCCGTCGGATACGCCGGACAGATCCTCAAGTCTGCAGAAAAGCAGTACGCCCGCGTCATCGATATGCGGAGGCTCGCAGCGACCCTGATAGTGCGCTGCGTCGGTCGGATCCGACAGGGCGACCTCGATGCGGCCGGCGCGGACGCGGACGCCGCTGACCTGCTGGCGGGGTAGGACATGTGCCTCGGCCCCACGGCGGTACCGCAACGACGTCTCGTCGAGCACGAGCACGTCGGGTCGGCAGAGAAGATAGGCGAAAGCGGCGGCCCAACATCCGAAGAAACCGGACCAGAGGGCGGCCAGTGCGTAGACCCAGGCCGGAAGACCGATGGCCGGTCCGAGGATCCAGGGGATGGCCGCAGCCGCGAGCGCACAGGCCGCGAGCACGCCGCCGACGGCCCGGCGCAGCGCAGCCTCGCGATACCGGATCGCCCCCGCCGTCTCGACCGAGTCCGGCTGCGCCCGCCGAGGCACCTGCGGCTCGCCGGGCTGGCCATGCACCGCGGTGCCGGCCGCCTCGGTCCCTGGCCGTTCGGCGTGCGCACGGACGCCGCCGTCCGGGGTGACGAACGCGTCGGATGTCGATGAGCCGTCAGACGCCGATGAACCGTCGGATGTCGACGCGGCGTCGGACTCCTGCGGCGACTGCCGGAGCTCGGTTGCCGCGGCCCGCAGGGCCGCCAGCCCCGCATCGCCGGTCAGACGGCGCTCCGGATCCTTGACCAGAAACCCCAGGACCACGCTGGCCAGCGGTTCGGGAGCCCGAACGAGGTGGGGATGTTCGTTGAGCACAGCCTGGATCGTGGCGGCTTCGGTCGGGCGGGAGAACGCCGAAACTCCCTCGACCGTGTAGTAGAGGGTCGCCCCGAGTGAGAAGAAGTCGCTCGCCGACAGCATGCGGGTGCCCTCGAACTGTTCCGGCGCCATGTAGGCCAGCGTCCCGATCGGGCCTTCCGTGATGGTCGGTTCGGCTGCATGGACCGCGACCCCGAAATCGACCAGTACCACGCGGCCGTCCTCGCCGATCAGAATGTTCGCGGGTTTGACGTCCCGATGGGTGATCCCGGCCCGGTGGGCGGCGATGAGCGCGGCCAGCACCGCGACCCCGATCCGGGCGACCTCGCCGGGTGGAAATGCGCCACGTGCGCGGATCGCCTCGGCCAGCGAGACCGACGGTATGAACTCCATGATTATCCAGGGCAGGCCTTCGTCCCGAACCACGTCGAGCACGGTGACGACGTTCGGATGGTCGCGAAGTTTCGCAACCATTCTCGCCTCCCGCTCGACCCTGGCCAATATGCGCGCCGTATTTTCAAGGGAGGCAGCCGGAGATATGCGTACCTCCTTGGCCGCCACTGTGACACCGAGGATCTCGTCGAATGCACGCCAGACCGTTCCATAGGCACCGGCGCCGAGTTGCTCAGCGAGCCGGTACCGCCCAGCGACCCTGCGGTCGACAGCATCGCCGGTGCCTGCGGTCACACGCCTTCCCTTCACCACGGTGCTCGACAGCCCTACCAGAGCGTTCCACTATAGGCGAGCATCGGCGGGAAGTAACGATTGACCCAGTAGCGATGCAGATAACAGATCCATGCTGCTAAAGTTCCGCGAAGCGTGCGTTCTCGATTTTACCGGTCCGAGGAAGGGGACGCTGTGGGAACTGGCACATCACCGGGCACGCCGAACCTCCTTGGCCGGACGTTGCGCCAGTTCAGGTCCTGGATACGAAGCGGCGCGCGGACCTTGGCGGCGGTGCTCGGCACGGGTATTCGGCCGTGGCTGGCCGGCCTGGCATTGGTGGTCATCGCCGCCGCGACCGGACTGTGGGCAGCGGGTGGCGGCATGGCCGGGTCCGACCGCGCGGGCGGAACTCCCAGCACGCTGGCCGGGTCCCGGACGAACGTCACACGCCACCTCGCACCGTCCATCACACCATCGCCCACCCCATCGCC
>NZ_JAMPTM010000444.1 GCF_025403375.1 Frankia gtarii | reverse complement strand
CGCTACCCCCGATCCCACCCCCACGCGGAGGTACCGTCGCCGCGCCCGCGCCCACTCGCGCCGCCGGCCGACCCACGCCGACCCGCACAGTCAGTACCGGCCAGTACCGGCCAGCGCGGCTCCGCCGGCCGATCTCCCCGGGCCGCACAGGAGCCGCCACCGCCCGCGGCCGTGGGCACGGAGGAGCCACCGGAGCCCGCGGACACCACCCACCCGTGCCGGCACTCCCAGGGAAAACGCCGCCCAGTCGGGCCCCAGCCGTCCCCGGCGGCCCGGCGGGCCGCTGGCCCAGCCGTGGTGTCACAAGCCTCACCCGGCGGGGTTCAGCGGCGGCGCCCCGCGACGCACCGGCGCCATCGTTGCCCTGCGTGACCAGGGCGGCCGACACCGACGTGCCACACCGCCTCCGGCAGCCATGCCGATCCGTCCTGGGCCCGCAATGGCACCCCCGGGCCAGCACCGTCATGCCCCGCCTAATGGCACAACGAGTTCCACATCGGGGCCGCAAACACTAGTCTCACGGAGGTGACATCGGGAGATCGGCGACGCGGCGTACAACGCCGCGGACCCCACGCAGGCGGCACTCCCCGCGCACGCCGCCCCGCGCAGCTACGGTGTCGGAGAGCGACGAGATGTGGCCTGCCTGGGACGCGGGACCATGAGGTGATCAGGTACGGTCGCCGCATCCGCCGCGCCGCTCATGATCCGGCCGGTGACGGGACGTCCGGCCGGTTCACCCGCACAAGTTCGGACGACGGCTGCCCGGCGCAGGCCGCGACGGTCGAGGAGGACGAGGTGAACGGTGTCACGACGACCCCCATACTCGCGGTGGCACCATCCGCGCCGTGGCCGGGCGGGCTCCCGGTGACCCCGCGACGATCCGTGCGCGCCGGGGTACCCGCCAAGGACGGGCGGGCGGCATGATTCTTCGAGCCCGCCGCATCGAACGGCTGGAGGAGCATCCCAACCTGCGAGGCATCCTCGGCATCCTCGCTCAGCTTGTGCACACCTCCGACGCCGAGCTTGGTTCGCTCGCGGCCGCCTGGCGCAACTCCGGCTACCTGGCCGCCGCCCGAGACAAAGCGCTGGCCCCCGACTCACCGCTGATCGTCGAGGTGCTGGCCGCCTTCGACGCACTGAGCGCGATCTACGCCGATGACCTCGCCGGCGCCGACTACGTCACCGTCGAGCCATCGGTGGCGGCCACCGCGCTGCGCGCGATGCGCGACGCCGTCGCCGCCTCCTACGCCCGGCCCATTCTCGGCCGCGCCGAGTACGCCGCGCTCATGCGGCCCTGGCGCACGGTCTACCCCCGGGCGCGCTCGCACGAGCCCGACCTCGGCCCGGCCGCCGCGGACGTCAAGCGGGTCCTCGCCGCGCTGCCGGTCCTCGCCGGTCGCTGCCACGACCCGGACAGCCTGGAGGTCTTCGACGGGCTGCTGGTCAGCGCCCTGACCCGGGACGACTCCGCTCATCAGCAGGCCATGGACGCCGCCTTCGCCAGCGCCGTGGTGACCGGCCGCCGCCGGGTGTGGACGCTCGTGCGCCGCAGCGCCGCCGAGGGGTTCTGGCGGCTGTGCCCGGACTGCCGCGGCCAGCGTCTCGCCACCGATTCCAGCGAGGATCACCGGGTCATGGAGCTGTGCGCCGACCTGGCCTGCGCGCTGCTCGTCGAGGACCTCCTCGACTCCTCCCAGTTCACGCAGCTCACCCGCCCGCTGCACACGCTCATCCCGCTTCAGCACCGCGGCGGCTGAACGTCCGCGCAAGCGGCCGCCGGACGCCTGGCTCGGGGGCCGCACCGTCGCCGTCACCGGGGCGGCGCGGGCGGTAGACGATCAGGCGAGCGCCACTCGGAGTGATCACGATCCGCTCCACCCCCTCGGTGACCTCGCCGTCGCAGGCGAAGGGCAGCGGTCCGGGCGCCCGGGAGGAGATCAGCACCCGCTCCACGGTGCGCTGCTCGTACACCCGGCTGCGGCCGAGCCGGCCGGTGAGGACCGCCCCGACCAGCCGCAGCCGGGCCAGCGACGCCGACGCGTCGACGATCCGCAGGTCGAGCAGGCTCTCGTCGAGCCGGTTGCGGTAGGTCGGCGCGAAGCCGTCGGGCCGGTACACCCCGTTGCCGACGAAGATCAGCCAGACCCGGCGGGGTTCGGCGTCGATCTCCACGTCAAACGGCGGCTCGTGGCGCAACACCCAGCACAGCGCGATCATCATCGCGGGCCACTTGCCGATGCGCCGCTCGAACCGTTCACGCACCGCCACCATGTCGGGGTAGCCGCCCAGGCTCGCGGTGTTCACGAAAATCCGGGAGAACCGGTCGAACACGGCGGAGATGCCGTCGGCCCGGCCGAGATCGACGGCGACCGCCGAACCTTCGCGGACCGCCTGCACCGAGTCACCGGCGCCGACCAGGCCGAGGTCGGCGGCGAAGTGGTTGAGCGTGCCCGCCGGGAAGACCGCCAGCGGCATGCCGCGGGCCAGCGCCACCTGAGCGGCGGCGTTGATGCTTCCGTCGCCACCGGCGATGCCCAGCACTCTCGACGTCGACGCGGCGGTGGTCAGGGCGGCGGCCATGTCATCGGCCGGCCCGACCTCGACGACCTCCGCCCGCGGCAGATCGGCGCGGAGCACGGCGAGCAGATCGGAGTGGTTACCCGGGCCGGAGCGCGCGTTGACGACGACGGTGAGGCCCTCCCCCTCGGGCAGGGCGGGCGCCCAGGCCGACGCCGGGCTCGCCCGTGCCGGCACCCACGGCCGGCGTGGCATCACCTTCGTGGTGAGCAGGCCCGCGCCGATGCCCAGCAGGATCCCCGCGGCCACGTCCCCCGGGTAGTGCACCCCGACATACACCCGGGAGAACGCCACGGCGGCGGCGAGGGCGGCCACCGGCACCGCCGCCCCGGGCGCGTCGAGGGCGACCCCGGTCGCGAAGGCGGCGGCGGACGCGGCGTGCCCGGAGGGGAACGAGAAGGTCGTCAGGTCACGAGAGAGCCGGCGCAGCGGCGGGATGCCATGCGTCGGCGGCCGGTCGCGGCGGAACACCAGCTTGGCCGGGCCGTTGGCCAGGGCGCTGGCGACGCCGAGCCCGATCAGGGCGCGGGCGGCGGCCGGGCGGCGGCGCCCCTTGGTGGCCCTGTCTCTT
>NZ_JAMPTM010000443.1 GCF_025403375.1 Frankia gtarii | reverse complement strand
GCCCCACCCCCTGGCATCCCGGTGCTCCTGCAACTGTGTTGCAGGAGCACATTCGTCCCGGTTATGGTCGTGCCTGCCCGGCCGGCAGGGCACCATCCGAGACCGGTTACGGGGCGCAACGAGGGGGCTCGCCCATGACCACGCCCGTCGTCACCGGATCAGGACGGAATCCGCGGGCCCGGGTGGGGGGCGCGCTCGACCGGCGGGAGTGGACGACGATCGGCGCCATGGCCGCCGTCATCATCGGCCTGCACGTGGTCGGTTGGATCCTGCTGACGGCTGTCATCGCGCCGCACCACTACCGGTTCGGCGCCGACGGCCAGGTTTTCGGCGTCGGCCTCGGGGTCACCGCCTACACCCTCGGGCTTCGGCACGCGTTCGACGCCGACCACATCGCCGCGATCGACAACACCACCCGCAAGCTCATGACGGACGGTCGGCGGCCGCTGTCCGTCGGATTCTTCTTCTCCCTCGGCCACTCGACGGTCGTGTTCGCGCTGGCCATCCTGTTCGGCGTCGGGGTGCGCTCGCTGGCCGGCCAGGTCTCCGACGACGGGTCGACCCTGCACGACGTCACCGGCTGGATCGGCACCACCGTCTCCGGCGGCTTCCTCTATCTCATCGCCGGAATCAATCTCGTCGTTCTCGTCGGCATCGTCGCCGTGTTCCGCGACATGCGCCGCGGCGTCGTGGACGAAGCGGCGCTGGAGGAGCGGCTGAATTCCCGCGGATTCGCCAACCGCTTCCTCGGCCGCCTCACCCGGGCGATCACCCGACCGTGGCAGATGTATCCGCTGGGGCTGCTGTTCGGCCTGGGGTTCGACACGGCGACGGAGGTCGCCCTGCTGTTCCTCGCCGCGGGCGCCGCCGGCAGCGGACTGCCCTGGTACGCCATTATCGTGCTGCCGGTCCTCTTCGCCGCCGGGATGAGTCTGCTGGACACCATCGACGGATCGTTCATGAACTTCGCCTACGGCTGGGCCTTCTCCAAACCGGTCCGCAAGGCGTACTACAACATCACCGTCACGGGCCTGTCGGTCGCGGTCGCGTTCCTCATCGGCACCGTCGAGCTGCTCGGCATCCTCACCGAGAAGGCGCACCTGTCGGGTGGCTTCTGGGACTGGGTCTCGGGACTCGACCTGAACGTCGTCGGCTACTTCATCGTCGGCCTGTTCGTCGTCACCTGGGCGGTAAGCCTGCTGGTGTGGAAGATCGGCCGCATCGAGGAGAGGTGGACGGTGACGGCGGGGCCCGAAGGCGGCCAGCCCGGGCCGACAGCCTGAGCGGGTCTCTGCGGCGAACTCGGCCAGACCAGCCCAACCTCGAATACGCACGGTTAACGCATGGCCGGGCCGCGCGGACGAGCCGCCCTTTCTGTTCCACTTTGCCCTGACATTGCCGACCCGCTCGACACGCGGATTCCATCCGCTCCAACACGCAGAGTAATTATGATCTTAGTCTGTGCCTAGTATTCCCTCTGCTAGCGACTGGCCACGACCGACATACGTCGATCCCGAGGACCGATTGCATCAGGCGGGGGAATGACTCGAATAGTGCAGGAAAGGCCATCCCTGGGCCGCCACCGGCGGAAATCCCGGTCATGGGGTCCGAGTAGAGATCGGGCGACAGGAGCAACTTCGGGAAAGTTTCGGGCGGATCAACCACGAGCAATCCGTCGATGGCTTCTTCTCGCCGTCCTCTGCCTCGCCCCGCTCTTTCTGATGGGAGGACGGATAAACCCGGCGCTCGCGGTCTTCGAGCAGACGGGAACTATTGAGGACGACAGCCGTCAACTCAACTATGTGAACGTGTGGACCACCTGTGGTGGATGCGCGCCGCCCACCGACAACAGCAGCTACCGCTACTCCGTCAAAGCGGGGGCGACCGTCGGGATCCGCTTCACCGGTGCCCAGATCGACATCTACGGCATCCGGTCCCCGCAGGGCGGGATCATCACCGTGAGCATAGACGGGCAGACCCCCTACGCCGTCAACACCTTCGCTCCGTCGTCCAACAAGGCGCTGCTCTACCGCTCGTCGGTGCTCAGCGACGGCCCGCACACCGCCTTCGTCGTCAACGTCGGCCGGTCCGCGGGCGGATCGACGGGCACCTGGGTCGGTTTCGACAAGGCCGACACGTTCCACGAGATAGCCCCACCGACCACGCCACCGACACAGCCAAACCGTTCCGGACTGCCGTGGCTGTCGGGAGTCAACGGGGATCCGATCATGGTACCGGCCACCGTGGACAGCTTCTGCGCCGACCGCGGCAGCCCCTGCGACCTCTCGCACGTCTTCGTGAGCCGCAACAACTGGCAGGGCATGGTCGCCCCGTCGTGGGCGGAGCAGAACTTCGCCGGATGGCCGGGCCGGCTGGTCATCTCCGTGCCGCCGTTCCCCGAGAGCATCGGGGCCTCCCTGGAGACCTGCGCGACGGGGGCCTACGACACCTACTGGCGGCAGTTCGGCAACACCCTGAACTCGACCGGCCGGCAGAATTCCATCATCCGGATCGCGTGGGAGGGAAACGGCGACTGGTACCAGTGGTCCGGGCGGAACCCAACCGCGTACGTCAACTGCTGGCGTAAGGTCGCCGACGCCATCCGGGCGACGGCGAATCCCGATCCGCTGCTCGACTGGTCCATCAACGCCCATTACTCCCAGAACCCGCCGAGCCACAACCCGACGGACCTCTACCCGGGTGACCAGTGGGTCGATCTGATCGGCATCGACGCCTACGACCACTACCCACCGTCGCGGACGTCCGCGGAGTTCACCAAGCAGGCGAACGAGACCGGCGGCATCACGTGGCTGTGGAACTTCGCCCGCCAGCACGGGAAACTCTTCGGCGTCGGGGAATGGGGCGTGGTCAGCGGTCGCGACGACAACGGCGCCGGCGACAACCCGAACTACATCCAGTTCATGTGGGACTGGCTGCGGGAACGGGCCGGTAAGGGACTGTACTACGAGAACTACTTCAACACCTGCGAGCCTCCCAACGTCGGATCGAACCTCTATCGACCGACAGACACCGAGCACTGCCTGTTCAAAAACAATCAGTCAGCGCTGCGCTACGGCACCCTGTGGTGATGGGCGCGGCCACTCGGGCCGTCCCACCGCCCACCGGCAACCGGCACTGACGACGACCAGGCGGGGCGGCGGGATCCCTTTTCGCCACCCCGCCCTCGCCTCGCCACCC
>NZ_JAMPTM010000442.1 GCF_025403375.1 Frankia gtarii | reverse complement strand
GATCTCGCCGCGCTGGCCCGCGCCGCCGGCATCGCCGGTACCACCGGCACGGCTCGCACCGCCGGCCCGTCACCCGGCGAGGTCCCCGCGCAGCGGGACGCGCCGCTGCCGCCGGGGCTGCGCAGGTCCGTCACCGGCCGGGGGCGCACCACCGTGGAGACGATCGCCGAGGCGGCGGTCGCGGCCTTCGAGCACCGCGGGCTCGCCGGCACCAGCGTCAACGACATCATCGCCCGCTCCGGCGTCGCGCACGGAACCTTCTACCGCTACTGGGCGGACCGCACGGCCATCTTCACGACGCTGGCGCACCGCGCCGCGGTGCACATCTGCGACCACTTCGACGCGCTGCTCGCCGTGGGCACCGTCGACGAGCTGGCGCGTTGGCTCGACGACTGGCTGCGCATCGTCGAGCGGTACGGCACCGTGTTCCACATCTGGACCTGCGAGATCCTGGACAACCCGCCGCTGTGGCCGCTGGCCCGCGCGGTGCGCACCCACCTCGAGGACGTCACCGCCCGCCTGCCGCACCGCTGGCCCACTGCGACGACGCCCACCAGCACAGAGCCCACCAGCACAGAGCCCACCACCGCGACGCCGGCCACCGCGACGCCGGCCACCATGACGATCGTGTTGTGGACGGTGCTCACCGAGTTCCCCTACAACGCCTGGCTGCGCCATCCGGTGCTCACCCGCGAGCAGGTGCTGCACTGTCTGACCCTGCTGATGGCCCGCGGCGTCCTCGGCCTCGGGGACTGAGAACTCCCAACGAAACGATCTTTGAGGTGGTCGGATCACTCCGGGCCAGCTGATCCGGAGGTACGGAGTGGCGCGGGCGACGCCGTGGGAAGTCGATGACGAGTTGTGGACGGTGATCGAGCCGCTGCTGCCCAAGGTCGAGCGTCGGGTCCGGCATCCGGGGCGCAAGCGGCATCCGGACCGGCTGCTCGCTGGGAGAAACACGACGACATCCACGAAGCCTTCCTCACCCTCGGATGCGCACTCCTCTGCTGGCGACGCCTGAAGGCATCCCGGTAGGAGTTCCTAGGTGATGTCGTCGACAAGAGCCTCAAGGCGGCGCTCTCCGTCGCGGGTGTGCGCGCCGGCGGCCAGTGCAGCCTTGGCGAGACGGGTTGCAGCGGGTTCGTCGAACAGTCCACCGAGGAGCTCGTTGGCCTTCCGCAGGCCGTGAGTGGTCGACTCGACCGCGGCGTCGACCGCTTCGGTCGCGGCGCGGGCGACGCCGGGAGGAAGAGCGGCGATGCGGGCGGCGAGGGTGTCGACGACATGGTCGAGCTCGGTGTCCGGCACGGCCCGGTTCACCCATCCGATCCGTTCCGCGGTCGCGGCATCGATCAGCTGCCCGCCGAGGATGATCTCCAGGGCGCGTGCGCGACCCACGAGGCCGGGCAGGTAGGCAGTGCCTCCCGCGCCCGGGATGATTCCCAGCCGACACTCCATCTGGGCCATTGCGGCGCGCTCGAGCGAGGCGAACCGCATGTCCATCGCGGACAGCAGTTCCGCACCGCCGCCGCGGGCCAGGCCGCGCAGCTTGGCGATGGTGATCTGCGGCAGCGACCGGATGCGTTCGTGCAGGCGCATCATCGGGTTGAGGGACTGGTCCTGTTCGGGCGCAATGGGGAGCGCAACGAACGTCGCGGGGTCGTCGGCGGTCGTCATGTCGCCGTGCGCGACGAAGAAGTCCGGATCCGCACTGTCGAAAACGATCACCCGGATGTCGTGGGCGCCGGACATGGCGTCCGCAAACCGGTCCAGGTCCGTCATCAGGGCGGCGTCGAGCAGATTGATGGGAGGGTTGTCGATCACGACGTGCGCCACGCCGCCGGTGAGAGAGATCTTGAGGGTCGAGTATGCGTCAGCCATGATTCCCGTTTCGCCGTCAGGCCGTTAGGTATCTGATGTATATCTAGTAGCATCGATATACTTCAACGAAACCAGGTATCGCGAGGGAGACCGGCGTGCCCGATGTGAAGCTCGACGGCGACGGCCGGGATCTGCTCGACCAACTCTTCGACAAGTGGTCCCTGCTGGTACTGGCCGCACTGTGCGACCACCCCCGGCGCTTCAACGAACTCCGGCAGTACATGCCCGCCGTCACCCCGAAGTCACTGACCGCATGCCTGCGGCGACTGGAGCGCAACGGCATGGTCGAGCGAGCGGTCGTGTCCACGGATCCGGTGGCGATCGAATACCGAATCACTCCCCTGGGCCGGACCCTTCGGTCCCCTGTGCACTCCATCTTGGAGTGGGCCGTCGATCATCTCGACGCGGTCGAGGCCGCCCGCTGTCACTACGACGAGCGACGCGTGGACAAGTGACATCCCGGCCTGTCTCGAGGCATTTGCCGTCAGGAGTTCTGACAGGAGTTCCAGGGGCTACGCGGGCTGGGTCGGCGCGGCTGCGGCGGCGCGCTCGGTGAGGCGGCGGGTCAGCGGGCGGTCGGCGGCGCCGAGGTCGGGCACGGTCACGGCGCCGGCGGTCAGCAGCGCCGCGCCGGCGCGGACGTCCTCGGGGGTCAGCGCACCGTCGACGGTGAGAACGTCGCCGGTGGCGACCGCGATCCGGCCGACCGCGTCGACGCCGGCCTCGAAAGCCAGGCCGGTGACGGTCGTCGACTCGTGCGCGAGCCACAGCGCCACCGCGGCCACCGACGCCGGCGGCGCGACCCGCTCGATCGCCTCATACATCTCGGGCCGCGACCGGGTCCGGTCGGCGGCCAGCCGCGACGCCGCGAACGGCGCGACCGCGTTGACGGTGATGCCGCGCCGGGCGCCTTCCAGGGCGAGGGTCTGGGTCAGGCCGTGCAGGGCGCCCTTCGCGACCGTGTACGGCAGCGCGGCGGCCAGGCCGAAGTAGCCGGCGGCCGAGGTCGTCGTCACGATCCGGCCGTAACCCTGCTGCACCAGATGCGGCCAGGCGGCGGAGCACAGCGCCCAGGTGCCCAGCACGTGCACCCGGAAGAACTCGGTGAGCACGTCGGCGGTGACCTCGCGCAGCCGCACGATCCGGTCGATGCCGGCGTTGGCGACGACGACGTCCACCCCGCCGAACTCGGCGAGCGCGCGCTCGACCAGGGCGTCGGCGAGCCCCGCCTCAGCGACGTCGCCGAGGTGCGCGACGGCCCTGCCCCCGGCCCGGCGGATCTCGGCGACGACGGCCTCGGCCCCCTCGACCCCCGCGGCCCCGTCAC
>NZ_JAMPTM010000441.1 GCF_025403375.1 Frankia gtarii | reverse complement strand
G
This sequence comes from Frankia gtarii, assembly GCF_025403375.1. Taxonomy (GTDB): domain Bacteria; phylum Actinomycetota; class Actinomycetes; order Frankiales; family Frankiaceae; genus Frankia; species Frankia gtarii. The sequence continues at coordinate 3,227 of NZ_JAMPTM010000441.1, read as the reverse complement.
GCGAGGGAGGTGCGCGATGAGGGCACGGGGTTGCGCTGCGGGACGGCCGTGGCGGCGAGGCCATCGGCCGATGGGTGGATCGGGCGGCGCCAGCCGCACGGCGGTGATGGTCTGCCAGGGACGGGCCGCAGCCCACGGGCGGCTCGCTCCCGGCCGGTTCGACGATCCGACGGCGTTGGCGTTGCTGCTGCCCGCTGAGCGGGGGATCGTCGAGCAGGTGCGAGCCGGTGACGCGCCGGCCGGCTGGGGTCCGCGGCTGACCTTCGAGATGGTGCGGGCCTGCGCCGAGGTGATGGCGCCGCGCACCGTCGCGATCGATGAGGCCGTCCGCCAGGCGCTACCGAGTACCGATGATCCCGCCCTCGCCGCGGGCTCCGCAGCCGACGCCACCCCGGCCGACGCCACCCCGGCCGACGCAGCGCCCGCGGCCACGGCGCAGGTCGTGATCCTGGGGGCGGGGCTGGACGGGCGAGCGTGGCGGATGGTGGAACTCGCCGCGACGCCGGTGTTCGAAGTCGACCATCCGGCGTCGCAGCGTGACAAGCGGGACCGGGCCGGCGAGCTGGCCGGCGAGCTGGTAGCGGGGGCGTCGCCGTGTTTCGTGCCCGTGGACTTCAGCCGGGACGACCTCGCCGCGGCGCTGGCCGCCGCGGGCCACCGCCGGTCGGTCCCGACGATCTGGATCTGGGAGGGCGTCGTCCCCTACCTGACCCGCAGTCAGGCCGCCCGGACGCTGCAGATCATCGGCGACCGTTCCGCCCCGGGGAGCCGCCTGATCGTGCATTATCACACCCCGGCGCCGTCCGCGCCGCTCGGCCGCTGGGCGGCGCGTCTGCTCAGCGCCCTGTCCCGGCAGGCGAACCCGATGGCCCGGGAGCCGAACCGTTCGGTGTGGACGCCGGGGGCCATGCGCCGCGCCGTCGGCGCCCGCGGCTTCGCGGTCGCCCGGGACGACTCCCTGCTCACCCTCGCCCGGGACCTCGACACCCCGATCCAGCACCGCCGCTCGCTGCGTAACGGCCGCATTCTCGTCGCCGACCGCGCCCCCACGCCCGGGTGATCCGGCCATCGACCCGACCCCAAAAACCAAGATAATCAACGGTGTTGACAGCCTCCGGTGCCCAACCTCGCCCTGGGCGCCGGAGGCCTCGATCAGCGGTGTGCTGCCACCAGGAGGGCCGCCAAGTCCTCCCGGTGAGCGGTGAGGAAGTCGTCGAAGGTGCGGGGCGCGCGGCCGGTGAGGTCGCGGACCGCCGTGGTCGTCGGGGCCGGGACGCCGCGTGCCACCCCCTGCATGAGGACGGCGACGTCCTCGGCGAACTGGGGTGGCAGTCCCTGGGAGGTCAGGGCGGCGACCAGTTCGTCGGCGGGCAGGTTCACGTAGCGCACGGTTCGCCCCAGCGCGGCGGAGAGCTTCTCGGCGATCTGCGTGTGGGTCAGGGCCTGCGGCCCGGAGAGCAGGAAGGTCTCGCCGTCGCCGCGCGGGCCGGTCAGCAGGGTGGCGGCGCAGGCGGCGATGTCCTCGCAGTCGATGTAGGAGATCGCGGCGTCGCCGTAGGCGCCGACCAGGTTCCCGTCGGCGCTGAAGGATCCCTGCCCGGTGACGAAGTTCTGCATGAAGCCGCTGGGCTGCAGCACCGACCAGCCCAGCCCGGACCCCTTCAGGTGCTGCTCGATCTGCCAGTGGGCGCCCTCGGCGAGCCGTCCGCCCTCGTGGGCGTGCCAGACCGACACCTTCACCACCCGGTCGACACCGGCAGCGCGCGCCGCGTCGATGATCGCCGTCTGCTGGCGGACCATCGGCTGCTCGCCGTCCGCCGGCTGCGCCCCGGCGCCGTTGAGGAACAGCCGGTCGATCCCGTTCAGGGCGGCGGCGATGGAACGCGGGTCGTCGAAGTCGCCGACGGCGAACTCGCCGCCCAGCGCGCGGCCCTTCGCCTCGTCGCGGACCAGCGCCCGCGCCGCGACGCCGTCGTGCCGGAGCTGGCGCATGAGGGCTCGTCCGATGGAGCCGGTGGCACCGGTTACCAGAATCATCCGTGTCTCCGAACCGCTTGTCCGATAATCTGAGGCTGCCTCAGGAATCCTAGCCTGAGGAAGCCTCGATTTACACGCCGAACGGGCGAACCCGGGTAGCCGGGGGAGCGGGGGGCCTGGCCCCGGGTGCCGCGGAGACCGGGTGAGGGGGTTCCCGACCGGCGGGGCACGTCCGGAAGGTCGCCCCGGCCCCGGCCCCGGCCGCGCATCGCGGCCGGGGCCGCCGGCCTCGTTGTGGTTGTCGCTACCAAGATAATCAACGCTGTTGACGAAACTGGCCACCCAAAATCGATCATGAAAAGAACAACACCCCACACAGCTGACAAGCAGGAACCCTCACGCGAGGATCGGGGGTGATCGGGGGTGTGAACAGCCCTCCGGCGGCGACCCCGAAGGTTCGACCGACAGAGCCGCCGCCAGGATGACCGAGTGGGAGGGCGGTGCTGATGGGCGACGGGCGGTTGGAGGTCGACGCCGTGTCCAAGCGCTACGGCGACATCGTGGCGCTTGACGCGATGTCGTTCGAGGTGAGGGCCGGCGAGCTGTTCGGGTTCGTCGGCAGCAACGGCGCCGGCAAGACGACGACGATGCGGATCATCCTCGGCGTGCTCGCCGCCGACACGGGCCAGGTCCGCTACGACGGGGTGCCACTGACCCTGCGCATGCGCCGGCGGATCGGCTACATGCCCGAGGAGCGCGGGCTGTACCCGAAGATGAAGGTCGCCGAGCAGCTGCACTACCTCGCGCAGCTGCACGGCCTGAGGCCGGTGGCCGCACGCCGGGCGGTGGCGCGGTGGACCGAGCGGCTCGGCGTGGCCGAGCGGCGCGACGACGAGGTGCAGAAACTCAGCCTCGGTAACCAGCAGCGGGTCCAGCTCGCCGCGGCGCTCGTGCACGATCCGGTCGCCCTCGTGCTCGACGAGCCGTTCTCGGGGTTGGACCCGGTCGCGGTCGACGTGATGAGCGAGGTGCTGCGGGAGCGGCGCGCGGCCGGGGTGCCGGTGGTGTTCTCCAGCCATCAGCTGGACCTCGTCGAGCGGCTGTGTGATCGGGTCGGGATCGTGCGGGCGGGCCGGATGGTCGCCTGCGGGCCGGTCGACGCGTTGCGAACCGGCGGTGGCGGGCGGCTCGTGGTGGACGCCCCGGCCGCGCCGGCGGGCTGGGCCGACGGCCTGGCCGGGGTGCGGGTG
>NZ_JAMPTM010000440.1 GCF_025403375.1 Frankia gtarii | reverse complement strand
GCCAGCACCCTCGCCCACCGGCCCGGCCGGTCGCGCTGGCTGGACACCCGCCTCTACGGACACCCGGATCACCTCCTCGCCCACCTGGCCGACCTCACCGACCTGCCGGCTGGCTGGTGGTTCCTGCGCCACCCCGACCCCGAAGACCATGTGCGGCTCCGCATCCCGTTACGCGAGGCCATCGACTTCGCCGACGCCGCCCGCACCCTCGCCGTCTGGGCGTACGGCCTGGCCGACGACGGCCTGTTGGCCGACTACACGCTGGCCACCTACCGGCCCGAAACCCGCTGGGGACTCGGGCCGACGCTCGCCGCGGCCCAGGCGGTGTTCGCCGCCGACTCCCGCGCCGCGCTTCGATGGCTGGCCGGCGACCGCCAGGCCGCCACCGCGGCGGGAATGCTCGCCATCGCCGGCGGGTTCGCCCGCGACGGCGCGCGCTGGCTCGTCGACCATGCCCCGCACCGCGGCGGCCCACGGTTGGACGCCGCCCAGCTCGCCCGCGTCCGCGACCCGTACGGGGACGCCGGCCTGGCCAGATCGCTGGCTACCTACCGGGCCCTCGCCGAGCGGGACGGTCTGGATCTCGACGAGGTGCTGGCCGATCTGCTGCACCTGCACCACGCCCGCATGATCGGCCCCGACCTCGCGTCCGAACGGCACTGCCTACGCCTGGCCCGCGCCACCGTCCAGACCGACCTCGCCCGGATCAGATCATGACCGCGGGCCAGTCCCTCGCCGACGGGGCGGCGGGCATCGCCCTGCTCCACCGGGAAACCGGCGCGTGGGCGGCGATGTACGCGGCGCTGGAGCAGGCCGTCGCCGCCGGCGTCAGCATCGCCGACAGCGCCAGCCTCTACCATGGCGCTCCCGCCCTCGCGTTCGTCCTCGCCGGCAGCGACCAGCCCGGCCTCGCTCGGGCCACCGCCGCCGCCGCGGCGGGAACAGCGACGCTGACCCGCCGCCGCCTCGGGGTGGCCCACCGCCGCATCGACCAACGCCAGCGACCCCCCTACGCCGAGTACGACCTGATCCGCGGCCTGACCGGACTCGGCGTCGCCCTGCGCCGTGTCGGCGATCTCGATCTGCTCCGCGACGTGCTCACCTACCTGGTGCGCCTGACCGACCCCATCAACGGCCTCCCCGGCTGGTGGTGCCCGCACGGCCCCCACCGCAACCAGCCCGTCCTGGGCGGGCACTCGAACCACGGGGTCGCCCACGGCATCGCAGGCCCACTCGCTCTCCTGGCCCTCACACTGATCGACGGCGTGACGGTCGACGGGCACGCGGAGGCGATCACACGGGTCTGCCAGTGGCTGGACACCTGGCAGAGCCAGACCAGCGAGGGTTCGTGGTGGCCCGAGTTCGTGACGCTCGACGACCTGGACCGGGGCGAACCACGCCTATCCCGCCCGCCGCGCTTGTCGTGGTGCTACGGCGCGCCCGGCATCGCCCGCGCCCAGCAGCTCGCCGGCCGCGCCCTCGGCGACACCACCCGCCAACGCAGCACCGAAACGGCCTTCGCCGCCAGCATCACCGACCCGGCACAACTCGGCAGCCTCGTCGACCGCGGACTCTGCCACGGAACCGCCGGGCTCCTCGCCGCCGCACGCCGGATCGCCGCCGACGCGCTCACCCCGATCCCGATCGAACCGCTGGCGCGACTGCACCAGCACACCACGCCTGCTGCAACCGAACCCACCGGATTCCTCGACGGCACAGCCGGCGCCCACCTGGCCATCGCCGGGACCACGACCTGCTGGGACGCCTGCCTCCTGCTCTGCTGACCGACCTGCTCTGCTGACCGAAAGGGTCCGACGATGGACGAGACGGCCTGGAAGCAGGTGAACATCACCTACCCCAGCCCCGACTCCCACCAGCGGGAACGCCACGCCATCGACCACCTCACCCGCGTCCTGCCCGCCGCCGAAGCCGACGGCCTCATCACCGCCTGGTTCTTCATCCGCAAAGGCGCCTGGCGCATCCGCTACCTGATCGCCGAGGGCGCTACCGGACGCGGCGACAGGTACACCGACCCCCTGCACCCTTTGCTCACCGACAGGGTCCAGTGGACCGACGACCTCTACGAACCAGAGATCCACGCCTTCGGCGGTCCCAGCAGCATGAACACCGCGCACACGCTGTTCCACCACGACAGCAGCCAGCTGCTCACGTTCCTCCGCGGCGACCCCGCCGACCGGCGGGAACACTCCCTCGTGCTGTGCACCGCGCTCATGCGGGCCGCCGGGCTGGACTTCAACGAGCAGGGCGACGTGTGGGCACGGGTCGCCGAGCAACGCCCCAGCCAGGCCGACACGCCTCCGCACGATCCACCGGTGTGGGCATCCTTCACCAGCGGCGTCCGCCATCTCCTCCTCGGCGACGCCCGTACAGACCTGATTGGCCATGACTGGCTCACCTCGTTCGAGGAAACCGGCAGAACACTCCGAACCCTGCGGGAAAACGGCAGGCTCACCCGCGGGATACGCGCGGTCATCGCCCTACACGTGATCTTCCACTGGAACCGGCTCGGGCTTACGGCGACCACCCAGGGAACACTCGCGCGGGCAGCGAAGGATGCCGTCTTCGGCAATGCGCCGGCATAATCGATCAACCAGCCACCGGCCCTTGGACGTGGACCAGCTACCACAGTCGAACGCCGGGTGTCGTCGAAGCACAGGCACCCTGGCCCGCCATTCCGTTCGTCCTGGGGGCGCGGAGGCGTCCGGCCGGACGCCGAGACTGCGACTCGGCGACGCACGCACGCCGCCCCGGGACTCCTATCGTTTCTCGGCGAAGTCGCCGAACGTCGAGACTCGGCCGGCCAGACCCGACGAGGTGATCGTCTGGTCCCGCTCGCCGTCCAGCTGTTGCCAGGGGAACAGCATGTCGAGGTCGCGGCCGAGGGCCACATCGTCCCAGGGGCGCATCTGCCGCCGCAGGCCGGCCAACTCGCCGCGAATCCGAAGAGAATCAGTTGCCCCCGGGTCACACCCAGTAGAAGGTGGGTGCGCCGTCCGGTCAGGAACGTAGGCGGCCCGTCAGCGGGGATGGCCTCGACTCAGCGCAACGGCTGATCGCCATCTCCCGCCTCGAACCAGCGGGTTCTACTAATGGGAAAACGACCTGCTGGAATTCTGTTGAATTTTTAGGGCCAGATCTGGGTATACCGAGGATATGACCGAAGGAGCTGAGAAGAGGATTCTGCGGAGGTCTCTTGAAGAGACCCGTTTTC
>NZ_JAMPTM010000043.1 GCF_025403375.1 Frankia gtarii | reverse complement strand
GGGCCTTCTCGGCGAGCGCGGCATGGCGGGGCGATCGGCGTTGCGGGAGCACCGGTTTCGACGGGCGATCTTCCCCCGTGGTCGAGGCCGGGTCGGGCGGGGAGACGGCGCCGGGTGCCGGGGGCGTGCCAACGGCCGCAGACCCGGTCCGGTGGTGGCCGCGCGTAAGGCGTGTGGCGGGGTTCAACAGCTCGGTCAGCTCGTCGGGCACGAAGACCACCGCCCGGACGCCGCCGTAGACCGACTCGCTGAGATCGACCCGCAGCCCGTGGCGACGCACGTACTCGCCGACCACCGCCAGGCCGGTCTGCGGCGTCTGGCCGAGATCCGCCACCCGCACGGGCCGGCGTCCCGAGACGATCTCCCGCGCCCGGTTCAGGCGGAACTCCTCCATGCCCACGCCACAGTCGTCGATCTCGTAGACCACTCCGCGCTGCACCGACCGGATTCCGACCAGCACCTCGGTCGTCGACGGCGAGGACTGCGCCGCGTTGGCCAACAGCTCGGCGATGACGCTGATGAGCGGTTCGGCGACGTGAGCGACAACCGCGGTGTCCGGGCCGCCGGATGCGTGCACCCGCTGATAGGCGATGATCCGTGAGGCAGCCGCGGTCACGATGTCGGCTACGGCCACTGGCTCCTGCCACTGCTGGCCCGGCGATTCGCCGCACAGCACCGCGAGGTTCTGCGCGTAACGGGCCTGCTGCGCGGCCGCATGGTCCACGCGGTAGCCGCTCTCGAGCACATCCGGTGTCGTCGGATGCGCCAGCACCATGGCCGTGGCTTCTTCCTGCACCCGGTGGGACACGGCCTGCACGTTGCGCGCGAGCCCGACCGTCGCGGCCCGCAGGGCCTCCTCGCGGTCCCGGAAACGATCGTGGGCCTGCTCCACCAGCTTCGCGACGACCGCGCCGATCCGGTCCAGCACCCCGACGATCGCCTCGTCACCGGCGGCGTCCGGCAGTACGGGAACCAGATCACCGGCGGCCAAGGCGGGAAGCTGGCGGTCTGTGACGAATCGCACACCCTCCTCCCAGGCGACGATTCGTCGTTCACCGATCCGCAGCGCCTCCTGTGCCTGTCGCAGCGCGTCGCGCAGCTCGACGATCTGGCCGGCGATGCCGTCGTAGCGGGCCACGATGTCGGCGTTGCCGTCGAGGGCCGCCGGCAACGCGGGCGTATGCGTGCCCTCGATCAACGCGGGTAGCGCCTCGTGGGAGATGAACCCCAACGCCTGCTCGGCGACCTCCAGCCGCTTCTCCAGCTGACCGATGGTCTCGGCCTGCTCGGCGACTCGCTGATCCCGTTGCGCGAGGTCTGCGGTCAGTCCCCCGATCCGCTCCTGGAGGCGCCCAAGCTGCAGCTGGCACTCCGCCAACTGGGTGTCCCGTTGTGCCAGCTGCGCACGAAGCTGATCGGCGTGGCCGCGGGCGACGGCCACGACCGCCGTCTCCTTCCGGTGACGGTCGGCGAGACGGGCCGCCAGCCCGGCGAGGTACCGCCCGGACATCGTCGCATGACGTGCCACTGGCGATGAGGGGTCAGTCATGATCACCTGATGTCAATCGGGTACGGGACAGCGACCGGCGGCTCGGCCCGCCAGAACAACTGGGCCGCCACGGGCTGGCCCACGAACCATCGGCCGAATCTTAACTTTTGTAAACCCTCAGGGCAGTATGTCGCAGAAGGCTGCGTCGGATCGTAGCGGGGAGGCTGGCAAGAGGAGACCGGGACCAATCGGCTCGCGTCCAGAAGCGCCGATACCAGCGTGTGTGCCCGCGGGCTGTGGCGCAGTTCCTCGGGCGCTGTCTGCTCGGCGCTCAGCGGCGTCGTCACCGCACCGTCGAAATCACGCTGGTGGGCGTAGCCGCGGGCCGCCATGGAGGCGGCCTGCCATGACGGTGATCTCGTTGTCGTCGAGCAGTAGCGTTCGCCGCGACCGGCGCGTTGCCGGCGGCGTGCGCGGCGGCGACCCTCTGGCAAGGTAGCGGCGGCGGGCGGCGTGGGGGGTCTGTTGCGCGGGCTGCGGTCCACCCCGGCGGCCGGCATGATCAGGCGATGCGCCGCCGTTGCCAGCACGTCCGACCAGCCGTCCCGGTTTCGGAGTTCGCCGGGTTCCGGTTCCCACCGGAAGTGATCGTCCTGGCAGCCCGGTGGTACCTGCGGTACGGCCTGTCCTACCGCGACGTCGAGGAGCTGCTCGCGGAACGCGGCATCACCGTCGATCATGTCACGATCTACCGCCGGGTCCTGCGGTTCACTCCGCTGCTCGTCGAGGCTGCCCGGCCCTGCCGACACAGCACCGGGGACAGGTGGTTCGTCGGCGAAACCTACGTCAAGGTCGTCGGCCGGTGGACCTACTTGTACCGGGCAGTGGACCAGGTCGGGCAGGTCATCGACGTGCTGGCCGCCGAGCACCGGGATCTGGCCGCGGCCCGACGGTTCTTCACCCGGGCGCTGTCCCACAGCCGGAAGCCGGTCGAGGTGACGACCGACCGGGCACCCGTCTATCCGCGGGTCCTCGACGAACAGCTTCCCGCCGCCCACCATGTGGACGTCGCCCGGGCGAACAACCGGATCGAATCCGACCACAGCCGGCTCAAAGCCCGGCTTCGGCCGATGCGCGGGCTGAAACGGTTGCGCTCCGCCCAGACGATCAGCGCAGGGAATGCGCTGGTTCAGAACATCCGCCGCGGACACTACGAACTCGGCACCGACACCGACACCGACCCACGACTCCGACTGACGACCGCGTTCGCCGAGCTCACCCTCGCGATCTGATCACCGGCTCGGCAGGAACAGCCATGTCCAACCGCCCACAATGCAACAGACCCAGCTCGAGCGCTACCGGCTCGCCCTCGAAGCCGGCACCGACCCCACCCTGGTAGCCCGCTGGACCGCCACAGCCACCACCGAACGCGCCGCCGCCCAGGCCCAGCTACGGGCCACCACCGGCCGCCGACGCATGACCGAACAGGACATCATCGACATGGTCACCGCCATGGGCGACGTCGTCGCCGTTCTCACCGAGGCCGACCCGGCCGACAAAGCGGAGATCTACTCCCAGCTCGGACTCCAGCTCACCTACCAGCCAGGAGCCCACAGAGTGATCGCCGAGGCCCAGCCTCAAGCGATCATGTACAAACGAGAGTGTCCGAGGGGGGACTCGAACCATTACCCCACCACTGGTCACCCTCTCCGATGACCTCGTTCTCGCAGGTCGGCAGGGGTACGACCGATGAGCGCGCTGACCGGCGAGTACACAACGAATCATATCGAAAGTCGCGTCACGACGGATACGCTTCGGCCGGCTGCCAGGCCGGGGGCGGCGGCTCGCGGGGCGACCGTGATCATGGGCGGGGTTGTCGGTCAGAGTTTCCTGCTCGCGTTCGGGAACGTGTGGCTGCTGGCGTTGCGGCTCGGGGTCCCCGGATATGTCGCCCCGCTGGTCGCGCCGTCGGTCGACCTGTCAGTGGTCGGCCTGCTCGGCGTCCGGCGCGACGATGGCCACCGCGTACGGCGGCGGCATCCGCGGGTCCCACATCTGGTGGGGTGGTTCACGGTCACGCCCGCGACGACACCCCGTCCTGGTACTTGGCGACGGCCAAGATCGGTGGAGCGGTAGTATCGGCACACGGGCTGCGGGGGGGATGCAGCAACGCCCCGCACGCCCGGCAGCACACGAAAGAAAGCGCCCCATCGCGGCCCTCTTCCCAGAATGGACGGCTCTCGTCGTCCAGCAGCGGCAACGGACGCCGAACAGAATCCATCGCCAGTCGTTCGCTCATGGCGCTGCCCTCCACTGGTCCGCCGGTATCTGTCGCCTGGTGTGCCGTTCAAGGCCCGATCACGCACACCGGCCCGGTTCGCCGACCGCACGCCACTGAAGCGGCGATCTTCGACGAACCTCGACCAGCAGGCCCCACCATGTGATCACGCGGCCTCGGCCCGGCGGAGTCCAGCGTGCCCTACCTCCCCAAGATGATCGTCGGCGCCGCCGGCTTCGCAGCCCTCGCGGTCACCGCCTGGCGCTCACATGCCGCGCCCCGCGTGGCCTACGTCTTCTTCGCACTCACCGCCCTGATCGCCCTGGTCCTCACCCCACACCAGCCCACCGCCCTCGCCGCCGGCATCGCACTTCCCTGGCTCGCCCACACCGCCACCCGCCGCACCTCGGCATGATCACCGTAACATCTACAAGGCATGGCATCCGATCACCGGTCGATCACTCGACTTCCATGACATCATCGTCTCAGTCGACCGCACGGCTTCGACATTCGCAGCCGAGTTCGTCTCGGAGGCGAAAGGGGCGGCGATCGCGGGGCGTCAGATCGGCCGGTGCGGAGGCGAGAACGGCTGGTTGACGACCGCGTTCACCATCTCGGGGCCTGACGGCTCGGCGGCCCCGGCAGGCGGCCCTTGCCAGGGTTTCAGAGTACGAACCCGGGCGCTCGATCATGGATGCCCACGGTCACGGAGGTGCTCTCAGGTTGGCGAGCGATCAACGTCTGACGAGGATACCTGTCGTCGAGTGGGCGGTGACAGCCGGCGGTCCGACCGACGACGAGAAGTGGCGACTGAGCCGAGCGATCCATGCCGCCTGCGAGCAGAGCGGGTTCTTCTTCCTGCGACACCATGGCATCCCACCGAGCCTTCTGGAAGAAGTGTACGCGGAGGCACGTCGATTCTATTCGCAACCACTCGACGACAAACGACGATTCAGTTGTAGCGCCGACACCGAGTATCTCGGATATCGCGAGGTGGGGGCCGAGAGGAGCCTCACGCATTCAGGGCGCGAGGCGTGTGAACAATATCGAATCGGCTACGTCGCCGATCCCCCGACGGGGGGTTGGGCCGGTCTCTACCACCGACCGTTCGGCGCAGCGACCCGACTACTCGAACGATTGGCGACGATCGGCAACGAAATCCTTTCGTTGAGCGCGCTGGCTCTGAATCTGCCGGCCACGGTCTTCGATCCGCTCATGGAGAGGCCGATGCATCGTTTAGGCCTCAATCACTATCCCGTCGGCGCCGGGAGCGCCCTGGGGAACCGGGTGCACTACTCGATGACGTCACACGTCGATCACGCCTTCTTCACGATCTTGATGCAGAACGCGCCGGGTCTCGAGATCCTGGGGTCCGACGGCCGGTGGATCGACGTACCCGTTCGCCCTCATGAGCCGCTCGTGTTCCTCGGTGACTACCTCGAGAGATGGACGAACGGTGGGTACCGGGCGACCTATCACAGAGTGCGTGACGTCTCGAAGGACCGAATATCGCTCCAGTTCAAGCATCGGCCCACCTACAGCACGATCATCGAACCGTCCCAATTCGTCGACGACGAGCACCCATCGCGATATGAGCCGTTCGACACGGGGCGTCAGTACGCCGAACTCCTGCGGTCCCTGCTCGGCGTGTAGCGGCCGAGAACTGGCGTTCACACCATGCCGATGTCGACCTCGTTCGCCCAGCGCCTCCTGCCTCACGTTCATTCGATCGCGCAGGAGTTCGGGACGCCGTTCCACGTGTACGACGAGCTCGGGATCGTCGAGAGCGGCCAGGAGTTCAATGCGGCCTTCTCGGGCATTGACGGCTTCCGCGAGTTCTACGCCGTCAAGGCACTCCCCAACCTCCGCATCCTGGAGATCCTTCGAAACGAACTCGGGTTCGGCTTCGACTGCAGCTCGACGACGGAGCTCACAATGGCCCGACGACTCGGCGCATCGGGGAAGGACATCATGTTCACCTCCAACAACACGTCCCCCGACGAGTACGAGCAGTCCCTCGATCACGGCGGGTGCATCCTCAACCTCGACGATCTGACCTTCGTTCGCAAGCTCCCGCGCATGCCGGAGCTGATCTGTTTCCGCTACAACCCGGGAACGTCGAACTTCGGGAATTCGATCATCGGGGCGCCCAGATCGGCGAAGTTCGGACTGCGGCACGATCAGATGATCGCTGCGTACACCGAGGCACGCGCCCGGGGTGCGCAGCGTTTCGGACTGCATGCGATGGTCGTATCGAACGAACGTCGTCACCGCCGGATGGCAGCCATCCTCCAGATGTTGCTCGAGGTCTGCGGCGAGATCACGGCAGCCACCGACATACGGTTCGAGTTCGTCAACGTGGGCGGCGGCATCGCGATCCCCTACCGCCCCGGCGAGCGACCGTTCGAGTTGCAGGCGTTCGCCGATCTAGCGATCCAGCTCCTGGACGCGTTCGAGCGCGAGCACGGATACCGGCCGAAGATGTACATGGAGTGCGGCCGACTCATCACCGGGCCGCACGGGGTCCTGGTCACGCGCGTTCTGAACGTGATGTCGAAGTACCGCTCCTACGTCGGCGTCGATGCCTCGATGTCCGACCTGATGCGCCCGGGGATGTACAAGTCGGCGTACAACCACATCACGGTCGTCGATCGCGCCGGCCAGGAGTTGCGCGGGCCCCTCGGCGCCGTCGATGTCGTCGGCTCGCTCTGCGAGAACCTGGACAAGTTCGCGACAGACATTCTGCTGCCACCGGTGAAGGAGAACGACTACGCCGTGATGCACGACACCGGGGCCCACGGGCATTCGATGGGATTCCAGTACAACGGCCGGCTGCGGCCTCAGGAGCTCTTGCTCCGTCGCGACGGCAGCGTCGAGCTCATCCGCCGGTCCGAAACCGTGGACGACTATCTCAGGACCCAGCTCGACGTCGAGTCCCGACGGTTCACTCCAGCGGGCGGGTCTCAGCTTGATCTTTAACCTGTGTGGTGTTGGCGGCTGGTCATGGTCTTGTCTCGTTTGATGGTTTTTCCGACGTCGTAGTGGGGTGCTGGTCTGTGGTTGGTCGAGCCGGGAGGACGGCCGGGACCGGCTTTGGTGGGTTTCGGTGCGCTGGCGGGAAGGGGCATGATCGCGCGGAGGTTCCGGAACCCCCGGCGGACCCTGGCGGGGGTCAACCGTCCCGCTGCGGCGGGTTTCTCCCAGGGGCGGCGCAGGTCGGCGGCGAGGTGTCGGGCGAGGCGGAGTTGGGTGTGGGCGGCGATGATCAGCCAGGTCCAGAGGTCGGCGGCCTGCGGGGTGCGGATCTTCGGTCGGGTCCAGCCCAGGGTCTGTGTGAACAGTCGGAAGGTGTGTTCCAGGTCGAAGCGGCGCAGGAACGACTGCCAGGCGCGGTCGACGTCGGTGGCGGCGGTGGTGGTGACGGCGGAGGACCACAGCCACACGGGCTTGGGATCGTGGTCACCGGGCAGGTGGTCGACCTGCAGCCGGATGAGGGTCCCCTCGATGATCGGTAGGTCACCGGAGTGGTCGATCCAGCAGGTGCGGTGGGTCAGTCGGGGGTGCAGCCGATCCCAGCTGGTCGCGGTGGCCTTCCCGTAGCGGGTGGTGTCGGTGATCGTGGTGTGCTGCGGGTCCGGCCAGGTCGCGGGCGTGCCGAGGGCGAACTCGGGGCCGTGCTTCGGTGGACGGCCGTGGGCGCCGGGCTGCCGGGGTGGTGTCGGGAGTCGCAGCACCCGGTCGGAACGGATCCGGCCGAGCACCTCGACGGGCAGGTCAGCCAGGACGAACGCCAGCCGGGTCACGTCGTAGCCGGCGTCCATCACGATCAGGATGTTCGGGTCGCCGTCATGCCAGTGCCCGGCGGCGATCAGACGGCCCACGACCGCCCGGAGCTGGTCGGCGGTCACCACCGTGGCGTCGTCGGCGGGGCCGAGGCGCACCGCGCCCGGAACCGCGGTCCACGACGTCCGGCCGGACTCGAGAGCGGCGACGAAGGAGTACGGCCAGCCCGGGATCAGCTGGGACTGGTTCTTCGCACGACCATGAACATGGCAGAACAGCCGCTGCGCGCTGGTCGGTGCGTCCGAGCGCAGCCATGAGCTGACGTCGACCGCCAGCACCAGCCGTCCGTCGGCCGCCGAGGGCAGCGCAAGACCGGCGAGCGTGCGGCGAAGCCGGCCGATCTCCAACCGGCCGCTGTTCAGCCCGTCATACAACGCCCCGTGGCCACGACGGTGCTCCGGGGCCAGCGTCAGGTCGACCAGTGTCCTGACCGGCCCGTCGGTGCACAGCACCGTCTCGGCCACCTCGAACAGCACGTCCGCCCGGCGGGTCAGACAGCCGTAGAACTCTTCGCGGAAGCGACACAGCCTCCCCAGAGCCTCGACGCGTCCCGGTTCGTCCTGCACACTGCCCATCACGACCTTCGGCTTGGTCACGGCTTCTTTGGCGAGAGCACAATCTTCCGAAGGTCGTTTCACGTCACGGCGACACGCCGACCCACCCCACACCACCAGCAGTTATCACACAACGTGACGCTCGAAGGTTAAACGACAAGCTCAGAGGTCGAGGTCGAGGTCGATCGTCGCCGCGCCGACGGCGTCCACCCCGTCGGGCTCGAACAGCCGCTCGAGCTGACCGAGCACACCGGACACGTCCCGCGGTGGCGTCGTCGGCGCGAACAGCCCGTCGTGGGCCCATCGTTCGGGGTCGAGCCCGATCGCCCAGGCGTTCAGCCATGGCGCCGCGTCCAACGTCCGCCGCCGCACCGGCATGGTGTCGTCGACCGCGATGAGGAAGATCGCCAGAGCGACCTCCTCGACGACCGTCATCGTGATCCGGTGGTCGGCGACGAGCTCGTCGATCGTCTTGCCGGCCACGAGGTTGCGCTCGTAGGCCTCATGGAGGAACGGGATGCTGGCGTAGTCGACGAACGCGAAGCGGCGTCCTCGTCGGGCGCGGCTCTCCCACTGCTTGAACAGACGCTTGACCCGCAGGGCGAGCGGGTAGAGGTTCGCCGTCTCCGCGCGCACCGCTGCGGACTTGGCGGCATCGAGGTAGATCCCGTTGTAGATCTGCGGCGTGGCCGTCGTCCAGGCCAGCAGCGTGTCCCAGATGAACGAGACCGTCATGATCAGCGGCTCGCCGAAGTACGAGTAGGAGCTGTGGATGCTGTACTCGACCCAGTCGTTCTGGGCGAGGACGAACGAGTTCAGTTCGGCGGCCCGCGTCTCGTCGAACGCGCCGGCTGCGTCCTCCCCGAGCAGCGCGACCACCGCCGTGTTCTCGAAGGCGATCATGTTGGAGCCCGGCGAGTAGAAGGGATCGGCGAACGCGGCGGCTTCGCCCACGCACGCCCACCGGTCGGCGGAGATCACCAGGCTCGACGTATAGCTGAAGTCACGCGCGACGACGAAGTCCATGATCTCGTGGCGCGCCACTCCCGCGGCCACGGCGGGCTCGTGGCGCGCCAGCCAGTCGATCGCCCGCTCGAGGGTGTCCATCTCCTCGATGGCCTGCAGGGCGCCCGAGGACACGATGCCGACGCTCGTGTTCCCAGACCCGAGCGGGATCAGCCATACCCAGTAGCCCGGCCCCATCAGGTGGTTCGTCGAGAAGTAGCGGACGCGACCCGGGACGCGGGCGTGCCACTCCACCTGGGTGTCGGGGACGAAGTCCTCGATGTCGAGCCGGCCCCGGACCCGGAACCATGCTGCGTTGAACATGCCGTCGGTCTCCCGCTGGAGTCCGAGTTTGCGTTGCAGGAACCGCAACCGGCCCATCGCGTCGACGACCCATCGACACCGAACGGCACGCTCGTGACCGTCGCGGTCACGGAACGCAACCCGGTGCGGCTGCGCCCCGGGGGCGAGCTCGATGTCGAGGACTCTGGCGCCGGTCGCGATCTCGACCCCGGCGGCGACGTTCATCTCGTACAGATCGTTCTCCAGCACCCCGCGGTCGATCTGGTAGGTGGGGCACCGGCTGAACCTGCTGAGCCCGACCTCGGGCGCTTCCCACAGCGCCCGATCGGGCGCACCGAAGAAGTAGCGCAGGCCGAGCTTGGGCAGGTGGTGCTGCGCCATGTAGTCGCGCAGCTCGAGCAGCTCGGCGAAGTAGAAGCCGGCGATGTCGACCGTGGACTCACCGACCTTGAACGCCGCCACCGGCACGGGGTACGCCTGACCGTCGACGACGAGGACAGTGGCGCCCGGGTGGCGCAGCTTGACCTGGCGGGCGAGCGTGGCGCCCGCAAGCCCGCCGCCGCACACGACGATGTCGTACGTGTCGACCGCGTCGGCGGGATCGGCGGTCGGCTGCGGGAACAACGCCAAGGCTGGCCTCCTCATCGTCAGCGACTGGGCGGCGACTCGCCGGTGTCTCCGACAAGAGCGCGCGCGGCCAGGTCTTGCTCGAACGCGACGAGCAGGTTGCCCAGGAGGGCATCGCCGCCGTCCCCCAGGCGGTGATCGACGCGCGCCACGAGGACGAGGTCGTGCGGGCGCGCCGGCCCCACCGGTTCCATCGACACGGTGAGGCAGATCGGGAAGTGCAGTCGATCGTGCACGATCCGCTCGCCGAGGAACCGGAGGCGGCCGCCTCCCGCGCGGGCGTGGTGAAAGTGCACGAAGTTGAAGCACGCCGCGACGGCTTCGTCGGGGAGACGATCGGCGATCGGATAACCGGCGCGAGCGTCGTAACGATCGAGTACGGCTTGGACGTCGCGGGCCTCGGGCAACCCGCGGTCGCGGGCCGCGCACCGCACGGGCAGGACGTTCCAGAACAGGCCGGTGGCACCGAGCGGGTCGGCCAGGCGCTCCGAGCGGCCGTTGCTGATCACACCGACCGCGAACGTGTCGAGGTGGGCGCTGCGGTGCAGTGCCGCCACGAACGCGCTCAGGCACAGTGCCTTGGGGGACACGGCGAGGGAACGGCTGGCACGGCGAACACGGGCGGTGAGTTCGACGTCGATGATGCGCTCGGCCGGTGCGCCGCGTTGCATCGGCCCCGGCCACGGGCGCGGCAGGGCCGCGAGCGCGTCCAGCTCGGAGGTCCAGAAGCCACGCGCGTCGGGATCCTCGGCGAGCTCGCGCTCGAGCGCGACGAACTGTCGGCGGGAGTCGATCGTGGGGGGCCTGTCGTCGACCGGGAGCCCGGCGACCCGCCGCTCGTAGGCATCGAAGAGCTCGTTCTGGAGCACGATCTGGCTCCAGCCGTCGAGGACCGCGTGGTGGGCGGACAGGTAGATGTCGGCACGGGCGTCCGTGCGCCGGACGACCAGGAATCGGGCGAACGGCGTGTCGGCTCCGATCTCGAAGCCGTTCAGCACGTCGGCCGCCAGGAGCTCGTCGAGCTCGGGGTGGCCCCGCAGGTCGAGGTACCGGGGCATCGCGCCGTCGGGTGCCCGCACGACTTGGACCAGCCGCCCGGCGCCGGTTCGCCGGATCATCGTTCGCAATGCCGGGTGACGGTGGACGAGTGTCTGCACGGCACGGCACAGGGTGTCGATGTCGAGGGCGTCGTCCTCGACGAGCCAGCACGAAACGCAGTGGTACGCGCCTTCGTCGCGGAGCGACTCGTAGCGGTCGACCATCACCCGCTGCATCGCCGACAGCGGATAGGCAGACGCGGTGCCCGGTGGCAGCTCCGCTAGCTCCGAGGCGCTGAGAACAGCGAGCTCGGCATCGATCCCATCCGGCGGGCGGTCGCCGCGCTCGGCGAGCGCGGCGGCGAGCGCACGGATGGTGCGGTGCTCGATGACGTCGTGCGTGGCCACGTCCAATCCCGCCTGGCGCGCCTGGTGGACCGCACGGATCACTCGGATCGAGTCGCCCCCGAGGAGGAAGAAGTCGTCCTCGACGCCGACCTGCTCGACCTCGAGGGCGTCGACCCACAACGCCGCGAGCTGCGCCTCGAGCTCGTTGGCCGGCGCGGTCGTGGCCCGCTGATGGTTGCGGGCGGCGTGGTGGAATTCGACGAGCCCGGGACGGTCGACCTTGCCGTGTTCGTTGCGGGGCAGCGTCGCCATGACGTGGATCGCTGCCGGCATCATGTAGGGAGGCAGCCGGTTGGCGAGCTCGCTGCGCAGCCGTGCTGCGAGCGCGCCGGACGCATCCTCCGTCACGACCTCCGGCGCGGCGACGCAGGCGACGAGCTGCGCAGCCGCCGAGTCGAACACTGCCACGGCGTCGGTCACCTGGCTGTCGTCCAGCAGGACGTGCTCGATCTCGCCGGGCTCCACGCGGTAGCCACGGATCTTCACCTGGTGGTCGCGCCGCCCGACGAGGACGAGCTCACCGCGATCGTTCCACGCGCCGAGATCTCCGCTGCGATACAGCACCGGATGCCGGGAGAACGGGTTGGCGACGAACGGGTCCGCAGCGGGCGCGGTGCCGCGGTAGCCGTGCGCCACCCCGCAGCCGGCGATGGCGATCTCGCCGATCGCGTTGCGGGGAAGGAGATGGAGGTCGGCGTCGACGACGTAGACCTCCTTGTTGGCGCGCGGCCGCCCGATCGGCACGGTCGTCGACGGGACGACGGGATCGAAGCGATGGAGGGTCGTGTTGACGCACGCCTCGGTGGGGCCGTAGCCGTTGAAGACCGTCGCTGACCGAGCGAAGCGGGTCGCATCGCGGTGTCGGGCGGTCTCGGCCGCGGACACGACCACCCGCAACGTCGTCAGGCGGCCGGCGTCGAGCAGCGCCAGGTACGACGGTGTCATGGTCGTGACGGTGACACGCTCGGCCACCATCATGTCCTCGAGTCGTCGCGGGTCGAGCAGCGTTGCGGCGTCCGGCACCACGAGCGTGGCGCCGGCCAGCAGGGTCATACCGATGTCGAGCAGCGATCCGTCGAACGACAGCGACATGAACTGGAGATAGCGGTCGCCCGCCGCCAGGCCCAGCTCACGGACGTGGTCGAGACAGACGTTGACGAGCCCTTCGTGGTCCAGTTCGACGGACTTCGGCCGTCCTGCCGATCCCGACGTCGAGATGATGGCGGCGACCTCGGTGCCGCCGCGTTCGTCCCGGCCCGACGACGACGGTGCCGGCGGCAGGGTCGCGACCTGCAGGTCGACGCAGCACGCGGGCAGTTCGGGGACTTCGAGGGCGCGCCCGAGCTGCGAGGAGTGTACGAGCAGCGCGCGGGCGCCGGTGGCGTCGACGAGCGCTCGCAGCCGCGCCGTCGGCGTGGCCGGGTCGACCGGCAGGTAGACGCCACCGGCGAAGAGGGTCGCGACGAGCGCCACGACGGTGTCGGCGGTGCGCGTCGCGACCGTCGCCACCGGCGTGCCGGGCAGGACCCCGAGCTCGGCTCGCAGGTGGTGGGCGAGCCGCTCGCTGCGATCGACGAGCTCGCCGTACGAGATCACCTGGCCGTCCGCCGCGACGACCGCGGGCGCGGTGGGCGTCGCCGCGCCCGCCGCGCGTAGCCGCGCGGTGAGCGAGCCACCGAGCAACGCCGGTTCGCGGGTGTCGGTGAAGGCGACGAGCTGCTCGAGCTCGTCGTCGGTGAGGACGCCCAGGTCGCCCAGGTCGCCGTTGGGAGCATCGAACTGGTGCAGGATCCCGTTGATGTGCCCGCCGGTGCGGTCGAGGAACTCGGCGGGGAACACGCCCCTGAGGTCCTTGATGTCGAGGCTGCCCGCCTCCGGGTCGATGCGGATCACGACCTCGGTGTCGGCGGTCGGTGCCGGCTCGTCGTGCAACCCGGCGGTGGTGACCAGGATCGTGGCCGCGGCCTCGACGGCACCCTGCGCCCACAGCTGGCCAACCGGATAGCCCTGCGCGGCGTAGCTGCGGGCGACCGTGTCCCGGACGTGCTCGAGCAGGTTCCGCAGGGTGCCCGGCCGCGGCACCCTGAAGACGAGCGGCACGGTGGCCGCCGATCGGTACCGGCTCGGCGCGTGTCGCAGGAGCGGTGACTCGATCCAGATCACGTCGCGGCCGGTCGTCCGGTGGAGCAGGGCGACGACCGCGGCGAGCACGACGACGAACTCGCCGAGCGGTTGGTTTCGCCCGATGCGCCCGACGATGCGACGCGCGTCGGCGTCGAGACCGAGCCGGTGACGCGAGCCGGGCACCCCGGCCGCGTCGAACACGAAGTGCTCGGACCACCGCAGCAGATCGCTCGGCGCGACCATCGCGCCGAGCCAGAAGGACCGGTCGGCGTCGGCGCCCGGCGCGTGCAACGCCTCCAGGCGCGTGGGAGGGCCGCCGCCGATGCCCGCCGGCGGGTCGTCGGGCGATGGGACGCGGGGCGTGGTCACGGCCAGCGCAGCTCCTTGTGTCCGTAGAGCCGCTCGGCGACGAGACCCCGACGCCGGCACTCGGCCACGAGATGATCGGACTCCACCGTCGCCGCCGAGGCACCACCCTGGTCGAGACCGAGCAGATGTGCGAGCCACGGCTCGGCGCCCATCGCATAGACGTAGACCTCGCCGGCGTTGAACCGTTCGATGAGGTCGATGGCCTCGACGCTGTTCGACGCCCGGCCGCGCCGGGTCGCGTCGTGGTCGCGGTCGAGGGGGCGCGAGAAGTAGGGCCCGTACACCCAGCTCGCCGGTGCTCCGACGCACTCCATGCCCTGGAGCACGACGTCGGCGTCGCCGACGAGCGCGTGGGTGCGCGCGTATACGGGAGGGTCGACGTTTGCGGAGTCAGCGGCGATCAGGAACGACCGGCCCGCCATGCGGATGTGGTATCCCGCTCTCGTCGCGATGTCGAGGTCGTGGTGCTCCCCGACGAATGGGACGGCCGTCACCACTCCGCTGTTCAGCGGGATCTGCTCGAACGCCCGGACCTCGACCACCCGATCGAATCCGAGGTGCTCGATTGCCCGGCGCAGCGACGGGTCCACGAGATTGCCCGCGTCGTTGGCGGGTACGACGACGGTGCCCACGCGATGGCGGATCTGCAACAGCGTCTCGGGCAGCACGTGGTCGTGGTGGGCGTGGGTGATGAGCACATAGTCGATGCGCGGGGGCAGGTCGGCGTAGCCGGCGTGGAGTGGGGCATCGGGTTCGTCGTAGGCGATCACGGGGTCGACGAGGACGCTCGAGTCGCCGTCCTCGAACAGCAGGCAGGCATGGCCGAAGTAGGTGACGCGTCCGCCGCCGCGTGGGGGCGGCCCGGCGGTCCGGGCGGGTGGTCCGAGCGGCGTTGGTGGGATGTCGGTGAACAGCGCGGCGAACCGGTCGGCCTCGGGCGAGCTCGGCGCGAGACCGAGGCGGGCGGACAGCGCGGCCACATCGGTGGGCTCGGCGCGGGCTTGGAACAGCGCGTCGAGCGCGGGCGCATGGAACGGCACGGCGACGTCGACCGCTGAGTCGTCGTCGACGGCGAGGCGCGGCGTGGACAGGACGAACGGCCGAGCACGGCCCCGGTCCAGCCGGACGCACTGCCGTGACGTGTCCCACAGCGGACTGGCGTACAGCAACTCCTCGCGGACGCGGACGTCCGGTCGGTGATGGCGGTCGTACGTCAGCTCGACCAGCCCTCGCAACGCCTCGGGGACGCACCGATACCAGGGCTCGAGGGGCTCGCCGGCGGCGCGCTCGCCGAGCATCCGGTCGAGCGCGCGCAACGTGTCGACCAGTTCGATCTGCCCGGCGGCCCGAGCCTGGGTCGCATCGAGCAGGTCGGCGACCTCCCGCACGTGGCCGCCACCGAGGTCGAGGAACGGTCCGCTCCGTGTCGCCGAGTCGGCGGCGGCCGCGGCGTGGAGTGCCGGCGACCGAACGTAGGAGGCCATCATCCGCAGGTGCCGATCGACGACCTGGAAGGCCGCGGTCGCCGGCGCCAGCAGATGGATCCACGCGTACCAGCGATCGACTAGCGGCTCGACGACGACGTCGCCGGCGAGGTACCGCGGGCCCGGGTCGATCACCGGACCGCTCAGCCGGCCATCTCGAGGGCATCCAACGCTGTCGTGATCTCGTCGGTGCCGCCGAGCACGAAGTAGTGCTGCTGGAGCCGCAAGCTGTCGACGGGGCCGGCCAGCACGGCGTCGAGGTCGAAGCGGGGTGCGGGTGCGCCGGGCCCGAGGGCTCGCGCGAGCTCGCTCGCAGAGGACAGGATCGCGCCACCGATCGCCTTGCGTTGCTCGCCGTGCTGGACGAGCCCGACCTCCAGCGTCGCCCACAGCAATCGCTGGAGTTGCTCGACGAATGCCGGATCGTGGGCGCGCCGGGAGCCCAGACGGCCGAACCGGTGGTACAGGTCGGCCGTCCGCGGGTTGGCGAGGTAGGGCCCGTGGCCGAACAGGTCGTGGAACAGGTCGGGCAACTCGGCGAACGCGAGTTCCTCCCGCCGCCGCATCGCGACCGTCACGGGAAAGCGTCGATCGGCGAGCAGGCCGAAGAACGTCGCCCCGTCGACCATCCCGCCGGCTCCGACGAATCGCCAGTCACCGTGGACGGCCATCGCGTCGTTCACCGCGTCGAGGTCGGGCACGTGGTCGGCGGGCAGGCCCAAGCGGTCGAGGCCGTCGAGGTAGTCGTCCACCGCGCTCGCCGCGACGAGTGGCGCTTGCTGGCTGTGCA
The DNA here is from genome assembly GCF_025403375.1 of Frankia gtarii. Lineage (GTDB taxonomy): Bacteria > Actinomycetota > Actinomycetes > Frankiales > Frankiaceae > Frankia > Frankia gtarii. The sequence continues at coordinate 15,731 of NZ_JAMPTM010000043.1, read as the reverse complement.
ACAGCGACCACACGAGGTGATCGTCCGGACGGTATCGCTCGGCGGTTCGCGTCACCAGCTGTGCTGCCATCGGCACTCCCTCGGCGACCGGCGGGCCCACGGTCAAGTTAGGTCATGGTACGACTACGCTCGGGCTCGCCGTGGCGGTTCGTCAGAGATCGAGGTCGATCGGAAGGTGCCGAGCGCCCGACCAGCGCTCGGCGGCGATCTCGGAGATCGGGGCGGCCGGTCGTTCGACGAGCCGGCGGAGCAGTGCCACGAAGAGCTCGGCGAGGTCGCGCACCTCGCGCTCGTCGCAGGTCGACCGCTGGGCGGTCAGCTCGACGGACAGTCCCGCGGCGTCCTCCCGCACGTCGAACCACAGCGGCGTGTGGGCGTCGTCGACCGCCGTCGCCGGCCGGGTCAGCCCGGCGAGCCATGCCGCGCGCTCCTGCGACTGCAACGTGAGACCGACCTGTGCCAGCGGTCGACCGGCCGGACGACCGAGACGGCGGGCGATGTCACCCGGTGGCGTCAGCCGCCGGTCGAAGGCATCGATCGCGCGACCTCGCACGGCGCCGATCAGCTCGGCGAAGGAGCCTGCCGGGTCGATCCGGTCGCGCACCGTCACCGTGTTGAGGTGAGGGCCGAGTTGGCCGTCGAGCGTCGCCAGCCCGCGCAGCGACACCGGCGAGGAGACGGCGACGTCGGGCTCGCCGGTGGTGACGAAATGGAACACCGCGACGGCTGCGTGCAGCCCCATGAAGAGCGTGGCCGACGCGTCGCTGCACATACCTCGCAGGCCGGCCGCCAGCGCTGCGTCGACACGGGCGCTGGCGCGCCAACCGGCGAACGAGTGCGGACCGGCCGCGTCACCCGGGGTGGGACCGCGCAGCGTGCCCGCCCACCACTCGAGGTCGCCCGCCCCGCGCTCGGTGCCCGACCAGGCGGCGTGCCAGGCGGCGAAGTCGCGAAACTGCTGCCGGGGAGGAGCGAGCGGGCCCGCGCCCTCGCGGCGGGCGGCGAACCGTCGGCGCCACGCGCTCGCGAAGACGTCGAACGACTCCCCGTCCCACACGATGTGGTGCACGACGAGGAGGCCGACCGTGTGGTCCGGCGGCATCCGCACGACCCGCAGGCGCAGGAGCGGCCCACTCGTCACCGACAGCGGCTGGTGCTCGTCGTGTTCCTGGAGGGCCTGCAGTTCGGCGCCCGCGTCGGCACGGTCGCCGAGGTCACTGAACCCGAGCACGCTGATGCCCGTCCCGTCGGAGTGCACCCATTGCCGTGGCTGGCCGTCGACCAGCGGGAACGTGGTGCGCAGGATCTCGAAGCCGGCGACGAGGTCGGCGAACGTCGCCTCGGCAATCGCCGGATCCCACGGTGTGCCCAGGTCGATCACCTCAGCGGTCCGTGGGCTCGCCGGGTCGCGGTACTGCTCGAGCAGCCAGAGCTCGTGCTGCAACGGTGAGACGGGATGATGGCGCGCCGGGAGCGTCATCGCGACGGGATCGCGCCCGTTTGCCGCGGCCGGTGCCGCCTGTCGACCCGAGCGGACTCTGACGGCGTGGGCGAGGTCGCCGAGGCGCGGGTGCGTGAACACGTCCTCGACCGTCATCGTCACGCCGAGCTCCTCGTCGATCCGGGCGACCAGCACGACGGCGAGCAGCGAGTGGCCGCCGGCCGCGAAGAAGTCGTCGTCGTCTCCGAGGTCCCGGCGTCCCAGCAGCGACCGGCAGACCTCTCGGATCACGCCCGCCACGTCGTCGTCGCCCGCGGGAGCGCTGGCGGGTGCACTCGGCTCGGCATCGAGCGCGGCGAGCGCGCGCACGTCGACCTTGCCACTCGGCGCGAGCGGCCAGTCGGGCGCCACCACGAACCGTCCGGGAACCATGTAGTCCGGCAGGAGCTCGTGGAGGCGTCGTCGCAGCTCGTCCACACGGCCGGCGTCGTCGGGGCGCAGGAACGCGACGATCGTCGGGCCGGAGCCGTCTGCGACTGTCACGGCGACGTCCCGCGTGAGCAGACCCGTCGAGAGCATCACCTCGCGGATCCCGTCGAGCTCGACTCGGAAGCCGCGGACCTTCACCTGGCGGTCGGCCCGGCCGGCATGCACGAGCTCGCCGAGCGGCGTGCGCCAGGCCAGGTCGCCGGTTCGGTAGCTGCGCACCTCGCGGTCGGGTCCGGCGGTGGTGCCGAACGCGGAAGCCGTCGCCTCGGGACGGCCCAGGTAGCCGCGAGCGACGGACGCACCGCACACGACGATCTCGCCGATCACGCCGGGCCCGACCGGCGCGCCGAGCTCGTCGACGACCTCGAGCCGCTGGTTTCCCAGTGGTCGTCCGACGTTGCCGGCCTCGTCGTCGGGACCCGGGAGCCCGCTCGTCACGTGAAACGACGAGAAGATCGTCGCCTCGGTGACGCCGTAGCCGTTGACCACGTGGCAGTCAGGATGGCGGGCCAGGAACTCGCGGATGCGGAGCGGATTGACCCGCTCGCCGCCGAAGATCAGGTACCGCAGGGACGCACCGGCAGCCGGCCGGCGGATCAGCTCGGGCGCCACCCCCTCGAACACGGTCGGCACCTGGCAGAGCACGCTGACGCGGTACTGCTCGAGGAGCGCCACGAGCAGCCGCGGGTCCCTCGTCGCATCGGTCGGCACGACGACGAGGTGGGCGCCCCGTGACAACGGGACGTACGTCTCCCAGACGGAGAAGTCGAAGCCGATCGAATGGAACAGCGTCCACACGTCGTCTTCGCCGAGCGTCAACCGCTCGCCGGCCACCCGCAGCAGCGAGACGATGTTGCGGTGCTCGACGAGGACGGCCTTCGGCTGACCCGTCGTACCGGAGGTATAGATGACGTATGCGAGGTCGCTGAGCCGGTTGATCCGGGGCAGGGGTTCGGGCCTGTCGCTGTCGTCGGCGCACACGATGTCGACCACGTCGTCGAGGACGAGGACGGCGCGAGCCCCGGCGCCCGCAGCGACCGCATCGTGACGGCGCTCGACGACGACGACGGAGGGGCGGCTGTCGTCGAGGATGAAGCGACGGCGCTCGGGCGGGTCGTTCGGATCGATCCCGAGAAAGGCGCCGCCCGCCTTGAGGATGGCGAGCTGGACGATGACCATCCACTCGGAGCGGCGCAGGGCCGTGGCCACGATGTGCTCGGGGCCGACGCCGTACCGGTGACGCAGGTGGCGGGCGAGGCGCGTTGCCCGGGCGTCGAGCTCACGGTAGGTCGCCGTGCGCCCGGCACAGGTGAGGGCGGGACGGTCGGGACAGCGCCGTGCCGCGGCCTCGACCTGCTCGTGCAGCAGCTCTGGCGACTGCGGCGCCGCGGTGGCGACCACGTCGGTGACCGTGGCGCCGAGCGCGGCGACCGAGACGTCCGCGTTCCGGCTGAGGTGCTCGAGCGTCGTCTGGAGTAGTTCGCACATCATCGCGACGCGCGCGGGCGCGAACAGATCGCGGTCGTGCTCGATCTCGCCGCGCAGGCCACCGTCGTGCTCGGTGAACGTGACGATCATGTCGAGCTTCCCCATGCGCGCGTCGACGTCGAGGACACGGGCACCGGTGACCTCGACGGCCGGCTCCACCGCCATGCCCGGCACGTTCTGGAGCACGAGCATCACGTCGAACAGCGGCGAGCGAGCGGGCGCGCGCTCGGGCGCCAGCTCGCTGACGAGCAGGTCCAGCGGATACGCGTCGTGGTCGAGCGCGCGGCCGACGACGTCGCGGACCGTCCGCAGGAGCCGCCGACCGGTCTCGGAGGGATCGAGTCGGGCGCGTAGCGGCAGGCTGTTGACCAGGGAGCCGAGCAGATCCTCGAGCTCCACCCGCCCGCGACCGGCCACCGGCGTGCCGACGACGAGGTCGCGTTGCCTGGTGAGAGCGTGCAGCCAGCTGTACACCGCCGTCAGCAGCACCCCGAAGAGCGTCGCCTGCTCGGCGCGTGCGAGCTCGCGCAGGCGGCGTGTCGCGGCGGCGCTCACCTCGAAGCGAACCGTGCCGACGCGATGTGCCCGGTCGGGACGGCGCGGGGCGTCGAGAGGCAGGTTGAGCGGTGCGAGCGTGGGTGCCAGCTCGCGCCGCCAGAAGCGTCGCGAGCGCTCGCCGGCCGCGCTGGCCAGCATGTGCTGTTCCCACACCGCGAAGTCGCGGTACTGGAGCGGGGGCGGCGGGAGCGGGCCGGCGTCGCCGCGCGCGTGCGCCCGGGCGCGATCGAAGAGCTCGCCGAAGAAGATCGACAGGGACCATCCGTCCATCACGATGTGGTGGGCGGCCAGGTAGACGATCGACTCGTCCGCGCCACCGCGGGATCGGCGGTCGGGCCGGATGAGGCCGACCCGCAGCAGCGGTCCACCGGCGAGGTCGAACGGTGCCCGCCCGGCCTGCTCGAGCACGTCGCGGGTCGCACCGTCGGGGTGGACGGTGAGCGTGACGGCGCCGGTCGCGGCGACGCGCTGCCGCAGTTCGCCGTCCTCCAGGTGGAACGTCGTGCGCAGGATCTCGTGGCGCCCGACCACGTCGGCGACCGCCGCGCTCAGCCCCGCCGTGTCGATCGAGCCCGGGATGGCCAGCGCGGCCACGACGTGATACGCCTCGGACGCCCCGTCGAACTGGCTGACGATCCAGTGCCGCCGCTGGCTGTGGGACGCCGGGTAGGAGGCGGCATCGGCGACGGGCACGATCTGCGGCCCGGCATCCGGTTGGTCGTCGCGCCGGCGGCTCTCGATCAGCGCGGCCAGACCCCGCACGGTCGGGTTGTCCAGCACCGCCGAGACGCGCAGATCGACGCCGCGCCGGCCGAGCAGGCGGGCCGCGAAGCGGGCGGCAGACAACGAGTCCGCGCCGCGGTCGAACACGTCGGCGTCGGGCGGGAGGTCGATGGGGCCGAGTAGCTCCTGCCAGATCGCGGTGACCGTTCGCTCGGTCGGCGACGCGTCCACGTCCGTTCGAGCGTGGACGCGTCGCCTGCTGGCAGCGATCACGGCGAGCGCGTCGACGTCGAGCTTGTCGTGGGCGGTGACCGGGAGCTCGGCGACGACGTGGATCTCGTCGGGGACGAGCGAGGCACCGACGGCTGCTCGCACCACAGCTCGCAGCGCCGTCACCTCGGGCGCGTCGGCGCCCACCGCGACGGTGACGAACGCGGCGACGCGCGTTCGTCCGTCGTCGGCGTCGGGGCCCGCGGGGATGGCCCGCACGACGGCGCCGCGGACGGCGGGATGAGCGCGCAGCGCCGCCTCGATCTCCCCCGGCTCGAACCACGTGCCGCGGATCTTCAACCGGTCGTCGAACCGACCGAGGAACTCGAGCTGACCGTCCGAACGCCACCGGGCCCGATCGCCGCTGCGGTACAGGCGGCGCGTGCCGCCGGCGGGGCGCGCGACGAAGCGCCGGGCGGTGAGCTCGGGGTCGAGGTACCGGGCCGCGAGACACAGGCCGCCGGCGTGCAGCTCGCCCGCCGCGCCGATCGGCATGAACCGGCCACGCCGATCGAGGATCGCCACCCCGACGTTGTCGATCGGACGGCCCACGGGCACCCGCCTGCCGGACGGTGCGCCGGTGCACACGAACGCGGTCACGTCCACCGTGACCTCGGTGGCGCCCCAGCCGTTGACGAGCCGGGTGCCGTTGCGGCGTCCGAGCAGCTCGTCGAAGCGTTCGACAACCCACGGGTCAAGCGTCTCGGCGCCGGCCAGCACCCACCGCAGCGAGCTGACCGCCCCAGCCCGCCCGGCGGCCTCGACGTACTCGAGCAGTGCGATCAAGGGCGAAGGGACCAGGTCGACGATCGTGACGCCGTGGCGCTCGATGGCATCGGTGACGAGTGCCGGATCGCGCTCCGCGCCGGCAGGAAGGAAGCACACGTGGCCGCCGACCGGCAACAACCGGAACATCTCGCAGATCGCCGGGTCGAACGACACGGCGGTGCGCTGGAGGGACACGTCGTCGCTCCCGAGCTGGCGATTCTCAATCAGCCACAGCTGACGGTTCACGAACGACTCATGCCGGATCAGCACGCCCTTGGGTTCTCCGCTCGATCCTGATGTGAACGTGAGATAGGCCGGATCGGTGCCCGTGATGTCGAGCGGCGCCATGTCCTCGTGACCGCTGCTCGACGAGGCCACGGTCACGATCGTGCGGTGCGCGCCGGGCGCGATCGTCCCGGCGGTTTCCGGCGTCGTCACGATCGCCCGCGCTCCGGACAGGTCGAGCAGGCGTTCGCGCCGGGTCGCCGGCTGCGTGACGTCGACGAGCATGAACACGCCGCCGGCCTTGAGGACGCCGAGCGTGGCGACGAGCAGCGCGCAGGAGCGCGCGACCGCGACCGCGACCACGTCGCCGCGCTGCACGCCGGCGGCGCGCAGGGCGGCGGCCGTGCGGTCGGCACGCCGATCGAGCTCGCCGTACGGCACGCGCTCCGCCGGGCACACGGCGGCGAGGCGGTCCGGCGAGCGGCGCGCCTGGCGCTCGAACAGGCCGTGCATCGTGGCGTCGGCGGGCAGGTCGACGGCCGTGCCTTCGAGCCACGCCTCCTGGATGCGCACCTCGGCGGGCGACAGCAGGGCGGCGTCGGCGACGGCGCTCGCCGGAGCCGACAGCGCCACGGCCAGCAGGCGTTCGTAGTGGCCGATCAGCGCGGTCGCCTCGCTCGGAGCGACATGCGCCCGGCGGTGGGCGACGGTCAGCTCGACGGTGCTGTCGCCGGGCACGAGCAGCAGATGGACGTCGCCGCGCCAGCCGGGGGGTGGGCCGAGGTCGGTCCGGTCGGCGAGCGTGCACGCGAGGTCGAGGTCGCCGCCGCCGAGCCGCCCGCCAGCCGGCGGCGTGGGCCGCGGCCGCGCGACCTGCTCGACGAGTTCGGCGAACGTGGTCGTCGCGTCGAGGGCCGTGGACACCGAGCGGTCGTCGCATCGGGCGCCGACGCGCACGCTCAGGGGGACCGTGACGTCGTCGCGGTCGTGGTAGCGGTGCACGAGTGCCGCCACGGCTGCCACCGCCACGGTGCCGAGATCGAACGCGGTCATCGGGCCGGACCGGCGCGCCGGGATCCGTGTGACGACGCGTTCCCATTCCGGGGTCGCGGCTGGCGCAGTCATCAGCTGGTCGCCTTTGCTTCGTCCGGCAGCCGGGGCGGCCGTAGCCCATATACAATAGCACCATGTGCCGGGAGCGCTCGTGCGAGGTCGCCGGTCGCGAGCGGGTCGGTGTCGCAGGCAGCACGCATCCGCGATGACCGCGGCACCGGTGGGCCTGCGCGCCGATGTGCGCGTCGAGCCACTCGTCGGCGGCTGGTACGCGTGGTCCCACCTCGTCGCACCGGCGACGGCGAGTCGCCACCTCACCCATCGGCACCAGCCGATCATCGACTCCTACGTCGCCGCGCCGAGCGTGCACCAGCAGGCCGCCCGATCGCCGGCGCTGGCGGGTGGCCCGTTCGTCGACGTCGCCGGCGACCGCACCGCCGACGTCGCCGCGCTCGGCGAACGACGTCGCCGTGAGCGCGCGGACCTGGTCGCGCTGAGCGCAGCGCTCGACGACCTGGCCGACCTCGCCGCCGCGCCGGCCGGCGCCCCGTTGGGCCCGCTGTACGCGTCGCTCCCGCCCGCTCTGCGTGGATGCGTCGAGTTGACGTACGACCTCGACGACCACTGCTCGTTCCGGTTGCTCGAACCCCTGCTCTACGAGCGCTACTACGCCGGCGGCCGCGACCAGGCGCTGGCGTTGAGCCTCGCCGGCTCGGACGATCGGCCGTTCGCGCTGAGCACCCCGCGCCTCGACGCTCCCGACGTGCTCCTGGCCGGCGTGCCCTTCCACCACCCCGGCGTCGACGCCCTGTTCGCCAGCGTTCGCGCTCCGATGCCGTTCGACGACCTCGCGAGCTGCCTCGAGCTCGACGCCGACGGTGCCTCCAAGCTCCGCCGGTTGGTCACCGCGACGCCGCCCATCGCCGGCGACGGCGCTGCGCGGACCGCGCGCCGCGTGCGCTACATCGGGCATGCGTGCGTGCTCGTCGAGACGGCCGGGACGAGCTTCCTCGTGGACCCCCTGCTTCCCGATGCCTTCGAAGGCGCCGGGCCGCGCGTCAGCGCGGCCGACCTCCCGGAACGCATCGACTTCGCCCTCGTGACGCACGCGCATCACGACCACCTGGTGCTCGAGACGCTGCTGCGGCTGCGTCACCGCCTGGGCACCGTCGTCGTGCCGCGCGGCGGGACCGGGGCGCTGCAGGACCCCTCACCGCGCCTGGCGCTCGAGCACGCCGGGTTCCACGACGTCGTCGAGTTGGGCGACCTCGACGAGCTCGTCGTCGCCGATGGGCGCGGCCGCATCGTCGCCGTGCCGTTCCTCGGCGAGCACGGCGACCTTGCGATCGCGTCCAAGGCCGGCTGGCTGATCGAGGCCGAGGGGACACGGTTGCTCTTCGCCGCCGACTCGGCGGTCCTCGATGCGTCGCTGTACGACGTGCTGCGCGAGGTGGTCGGACGCGTCGACGTCGTGTTCCTCGGCATGGAGTGCGAAGGCGCCCCGCTGACGTGGCTGTACGGGCCGCTGTTCCGCCGTGAACCGTCGCGCGAGCGGGCCGCCGCCCGGCGCCTCGCAGGCTCCGACGACGTGCAGGCACTGGCGTTGCTCGATGCGCTCGGGTGCCAGCGCGCGTTCGTCTACGCGATGGGCCACGAGCCGTGGGTGCACTTCCTCACCGCGACGACGTTCCGCCCCGATGCGCGGCCTGTTCTGGCGGCCGAGCGGCTCGTCGCCGAGGCCCGGCGACGCGGGATGTCGGTCGACCGCCTGCACGGCGGCTGCGACGTCGTGCTCCCATGAGCCTGCACCGCGCCTTCGCGAGCGTCCTGACGCTGGGCGCGCCGGGCACCGAGCGGGACGACCTCGTCGGCGCCAAGGCGGCGGCGTTGGCGCGGCTCGCCGCGGCCGCGCCGGTTCCGCCCGGGTTCTGCGTCACGGCCCTCGATCCCCGCCGCGTGCCGGACCCGACGCTCGAGCGCGACATCAGGCGCGCCTACGAGTCGCTGGCCGCAGAGCGCCCCCTCGCCGTGGCCGTGCGCTCCTCGGCGCTCGACGAGGACGGCGCGGCGGCCTCGTTCGCCGGCATTCACGACACCTTCCTCAACGTCGTCGGGGCGGACGACGTCGTCGCCGCCGTGTGGGCGTGCGCGCGCTCGGCGGTCGCCGACGTGGCGCTCGCGTACCGCGCCCGCCTCGGCGTGCCGGGCGAGGTGCGCATCGCCGTCCTGGTGCAGGTGATGGTGCCGGCGGACGTCTCGTTCGTGGCGTTCAGCAGCAACCCGCTGCCGAAGCATGACGGCGCTGAGCTCGTCGTGAGCGCGGCGCGGGGACTCGGTGCGGTGATCGCCGACGGGACGGCGCGGCCTGACACGTACCGCCTGCTGCGCGACACGCGGGAGATGATCGAGCACCGTCGTGGCGATCAGTCCGCTCGCCTGGTTGCGTCGGCGGGTGGCGGCGTCGCGACCGAGCCGCTCCCGGCGCGCGAGCGCGCCGAACCCCCGCTCGACTCCGGCGCCCTGCGCGAGGTCACCGAGCTGGTGCTCCGCATCGAGCGTCTCGTCGGCCAGCCCGTCGACGTCGAGGGTGCCCGGGTCGGCGACTCGCTGTTCGTGTTGCAGGCCCGCCCCATCACGCGGACCACGCGCTTCCCGCTCGACGGCCTCGACGAGGAAGCCACCAGTTGGCTGCGTGAGGACATCCACTTCCCCGCCGTCGTGACGCCGATGGGGGGCGACTACGCCCGGCTCGGCATGTACGCGGGGCTGCGCCGCATGCAGGACGAGCTCGGCTGGACGAGCCGGGCCGATGCCGTGGTGTTCAACGGACGGGTGTACGTGCGCTGGCACTACATGTCGCCGGCGGACGAGTTGGACGAGGCACGCCGGCGGCTGGAGGTGGAGAACCTCGAGCGGGCTCGCACGGTGGTCGCGCGTTGGCACCGGACCGTCGTGCCACGGCTGCGGGCGATCTACGCCGAGATCGGGTGCCTCGACGTCGACGGTCCGCCCGGCCGGCAACGGGTGGCCGCGTGGCGCGCCGTCTGGAGCGTCATCGAGGAGGCGTGGTACTGGCACTTCGTCGTGCTCTACCCGTGCTTCGCCGGGGCGCGCCACCTGGCGGCGACCTGCCGCGACCTGTTCGGCGAGGAGACCGCCGCCAACGCATGGCGGTTGACCGTCGGGCGCGTCGAGACGATGCACCAGGTGGAGGTCGACCTGTGGACGCTCGCCGAGATCGAGCGCGCGGCGTCCGCGACGGACGCCGGCGGGGATCTCGCGAGGGCGCTCGATCGCTGCCTCGCCGCCCATGGTCACCTCGGCGCGGAGAGCGACGACCTCGCCGCGACCACGTGGGCCGACGAGCCGTCGCGGGTGCTCGCCGAGGCCCGGCGAATGGGCGCCACCGACGTGTCGCCGGGCGATCGGCGGGCCGCGACGCTCGCCGCAGGCGACGCGCTCCTCGCCGAGCTGCGCGGACGGGTCGCCGACGAGGCGGACCGAACCCGCCTCGACGAGGCGGTCGCGCTCGCCCGCGCCGTGTTCCCGCTCGTCGAGGACCACAACTACTGGCTCGACCGCATGCTCCACGCCACCACGCGGGCGGCGCTGTTGCGCGTGGGCGCGCGCTGCGTCGCCGACGAGGTGCTCGAGCGGGCTGACGACATCTGGTATCTCCACGTCGACGAGGTCGCCGACGTCATGGCCGGGCCGCAGGACCGCCGCGAGCTGGTTCGACGGCGTCGGGACGAGTGGCGCGACTGGAGCCGCCTGATGCCGGCGGTCGGTCCGGTGGCAGCGGCCGTCGAAACGGAGGAGCGTGCCGGCGTGGCGCTGCCGGCCGTGACGCGGCTCCGCGGGGTCGCCGCGTCGCCCGGCGTGGCGGTGGGTGTCGCCACGGTGGTGCGCACGAGCGCGGACGCGGCGCGCGCGCCGGCCGGCGGCGTGCTGGTGTGCCCGAACACGAACATGTCGTGGGTCGCGCTGATGGCGCGCGCGGGCGGCCTCGTGACGAGTGCCGGCGGGGAGCTCAGCCATGGGGCGATCGTCGCCCGTGAGTTGGGTATCCCAGCGGTGGTGGGGGTGCGCGGCGCGCTCGACGTGATCGCCGATGGGATGCTGGTTGAGGTCGACGGCGCGGCTGGCGTGGTGCGAATTGTCGCCGGCGGGGATCACCAGGGGTGACGACCGCTGGGCGCCCCGGCGACTTGGACCATCCGCCGGGCGATAGCGAGCGTGCCGTTCACGACGGCGATCACGCTGAGCTGGTAGACGCCCTCGACGAGGGGGTCTGTTGCATTGTGGGCGGTTGGACATGGCTGTTCCTGCCGAGCCGGTGATCAGATCGCGAGGGTGAGCTCGGCGAACGCGGTCGTCAGTCGGAGTCGTGGGTCGGTGTCGGTGCCGAGTTCGTAGTGTCCGCGGCGGATGTTCTGAACCAGCGCATTCCCTGCGCTGATCGTCTGGGCGGAGCGCAGCCGTTTCAGCCCGCGCATCGGCCGAAGCCGGGCTTTGAGCCGGCTGTGGTCGGATTCGATCCGGTTGTTCGCCCGGGCGACGTCCACATGGTGGGCGGCGGGAAGCTGTTCGTCGAGGACCCGCGGATAGACGGGTGCCCGGTCGGTCGTCACCTCGACCGGCTTCCGGCTGTGGGACAGCGCCCGGGTGAAGAACCGTCGGGCCGCGGCCAGATCCCGGTGCTCGGCGGCCAGCACGTCGATGACCTGCCCGAACTGGTCCACTGCCCGGTACAAGTAGGTCCACCGGCCGGCGACCTTGACGTAGGTCTCATCGACGAACCGTCTGTCTCCGGTGCTGTGTCGGCAGGGCCGGGCGGCGTCGACGAGCAGTGAAGTGAACCGCTGGACCCACCGGTAGATCGTGACATGATCGACGGTGATGCCGCGTTCCGCGAGCAGCTCCTCGACGTCGCGGTAGGACAGGCCGTACCGCAGGTACCACCGGACTGCCAGAACGATCACTTCCGGTGAGAACCGGAACCCGGCGAACTCCGAAACCGGGACGGCTGGTCGGACGTGCTGGCGACGGCGGCGCATCGCCTGATCATGCCGGCCGCCGGGGTGGACCGCAGCCCGTGCAACAGACCCCGCGCGGGCGCAGCGAGTACGAAGGGGGATACCGGCGATGCGGTTCGCGCATCAGTTGACGCTGCGACGGGAGCCCTTGAGTTCATGGCAATTGGCGTAAGTCTTGGCATTGGGAAAGTCGCGGAGGCCAGACCCATCGGCGGCTCCGGCAGTGGTGGGCCGCGCGGAGAGAATTCCGGACCTCGCTTGGAGATTACAGCCGCCGAAGCAGACGCTGCCGTCGAATCCATCGAGGCTCACACTCCATTTGAGCTCCCGGGTCAAAACCCCAAAACTGGTGAGGGGCTGTTGAGCCATGTGATTAGCGAAGAACCTGGAGGCCGCATTTCTTACTCACATGAAATGACTTTCAAGGGCATAACAGGAGCTGGTGGAAAGCCGGTGGAGGTGAGAAGGCAATCAGCGGATATGGGCGCGCCGCCCTCGTCATATTCTCATAGCAACCCAACCACGGTTGTTAATACTGTGAAAGAAGCCTCCTCTGGACTGCCAAAGCTAAGCCCCGGCGGTTACACGATAAAAGATAAGTATTTGGCGCCTTTCGGAAGTTTCATCAACATCAACAAAGGAACTCCCGCGACACAGAATGCAAAGAAGGAGTCGGTTCATTACCGATAAGCGGCGGTAACTATCTGGTCAGGTAGCTGCCTGATCTTGGGTTACAGAGGTTGAAAGGTTGGGGTCTGGCTATGGCGGCTCCTGATCAAGGGTGAGGTCGGTTGGCGGAATGGAAACAGGCACTGAGCCTTTCCCGGTAACCTTTCGTGGCGTTGCGTGACATCAGCGTCGTGTCGTGGTGTTGGGTGTCAGGCGGTCCTGCGGTACTCGGTGTGGAGGATGACGAGACCCTCACCGACGAGCAGAAGGTGCACAACCGGATCCACAACGCGCTACGCGCCGTCAGCGAACGCGCGAACTCCCTGCTCAATAGCGGCAACACATGCCGCACGTCCGCCGGTACGTGCCCGAGCTACTGGCTGTTGCGAAAGCCCAACGCTGGGAACCGGCCGAGGTCCTGCACGCCCAGTCCACCCGCCGACGGGAAACTTCAAGGAGCCCCTCACCACCAGGGATCTGAGAGTCGTCCATCTGGGTCGAGTCCGAACTGCAGCAACTTCTCCCAGCGTGGATCCTTGTGGCGGATCTCCGCCAGTTCCCTGAGTGCCCTCGTGTCGCCCGCGTCTGTGGCTAGGAATGCCAGCCGTTCGGCATCGTCGGGGTCTCCCCTTTCCTCTCGAAGCGTTGCGAGAGGCCATAGAATGCTGGTATCGCCGGATTCGGCGGCCTGGCGGGCGATGTTTTCGGCTTCGTCGGGGTCTCCGGCTTCCTCGCGTAGGCGCGCAAGATCCCAGATAGCGTCAAGGTTTCCGGCGTCTTTGGCCTGACGGTTGTACTGTTCCGCGCCAGCCAGGTCTCCTTGCTTTTCGAGCATCCAGGCGAGGCTTCTCATCGCCTCGGAATTTCCGGCGTTTCCTGCCAGAAGATAGAGTTCCTTGGCGCTGGCATAGTTGTCGGCGAGTTCGCGCATCCGGGCCAGGTGCCACGAGGGATCGGAATCTCCAGATTCGGTGGCCTGGCGGGCGATTGTTTCGGCTCCGTCGGGGTCTCCGGCTTTCTCTCGTATGCGCGAAAGATCAAAGGAGGTGTAAGGGTCTCCCGCATCTCCGGCCTGCCGGTACAGGGGTTCTGCTCCATCGAGATCACTGGCATCCTCTCGGAAGATTGCCAGTTCCCGCATGACAGCCGAGTTGCCGGAACGTAGCGCCTGACGGGCGAGCTGTTCGGCGCCAGCGCGATCGCCGGCCTTTTCCCGTAGGCGTGCGAGGTCCCAGAGAGCGTACGTATGGCCGGTGTCCAGAACCCGCCGATATAGCCGCTCGGCGTTCTCGTCATCCCCGGCGCTTTCCCGCATCCAGGCCAGTGAGGACAACGGTCCGACATCGCCGGAGTCGGCGGCCCGCTGGGCGACTTGTTCGGCTCCGTCGGGGTCTCCGGTTTCTTCGTGTAGACGCGTCACCTCCCAGAGAGCGTCCTCGTCGCCGGCGTCCGCGGCCTGGAGGTAGAGGTTTTTCGCGCCGTCGACGTCGCCGGCCTTCTCGCGAAGTTCGGCAAGGTGGCTCAACGCTTGGGGGCTCCCTGCCGTCGCGGCCTGGAGGTAGAGGTTTTTCGCGCCGTCGAGGTCCCCGGCCTCCTCGCGAAGCCGCGCCAGGTCCCACCATGCCTCGGCTCTGCCGGCATTCCCCGCCCGCCGGTAAAGCTGATCAGCGTGCCGTAGCCTCAGGCGGCTCGCAGCGGATCGGCCTATGGCATGTAGATCTTCGGCGGTCTGGGCGTGACGGCTGACCGCTTCCCAGAACCCTGCGGGTGGAACATAGTAGCAACGAGTACGGAGGATGTTTTCGTCAGGACGGTCGCCCGGGTGGTAACTGGTGGTTGAGGTTGAGGGCGCGGGAACCGGCGCCGGGGAATGGCTGTCTGGTTGCTGATCCGCATGCTCGTAAATCGCCCCGGAAACAGCTTTGATCAACTGATGGTCGTCGCCGACCTGAAACTCGTCGGCCAGAAGAGCGGCGGCGGTGTCCGCAAGCAGAGCGATGGGTATTGGACTGCTATGGCCGAGGCGACGGAGGTCCAGCGTCGCGATAAGTGCCGCGTGTTGCGCCAAACCCTCCCGGCGCAGGATCGAGTCCTTCTCCTCGCGCGACGCGTTCTCGTACTCCGCGATGATCCGCTGCTGTTCCGCGCTGCTGAACACGCGCCACGACGGCAGTGGCGCCGGATCGCGCCGCGGCGCGGAGGACCCGGCCGAACTCGACTGCGACTCTGGCTCCATGCACACAAAAATCTCCGATCACGACCCTGTAGCCAACGTACACCGAGCAGACGTCTCACCCAAGACGGCCCCAAGGGTGGGGTGAGCTCGACCGGAGGCGCAGCGCTGGGCTTGCATCCAACATGTTTCCTCGGGTCGCTCCGCACACCGACCTGCGCCTTTCAACGCAATCCGGCGCTCCATAACGCGCGTGGTGCGGTCCGGGCGCGACACGTCGAGCCCGGCGCAGATCTCTGATCGTCCGACAGCGTACCCATCCTACTGACCTTTACTGACCTTTAATGCGCAAGGTCGGCTGATTGATCATGGAATGGTGTCAAGGTCAACCCGGTGCCCGCCAGGCAGCCCTCGAGCAGGTCAGGACGGTGTCCGACCCGGCTCATGCCGCGTCGGACCAGACCGGTGAGATGATCGACGTCGACCAGGACCCGGTTGGCGATCTCCCCGCGTTTCAGCAGCGACCAGACGCCTTCCACCGGGTTCAGCTCCGGGCTGTACGACGGCAGTCGGATCACGGTCAGCCACAGAGAGTTCGCCGCGATGAACGCGAGCATCTCCGCGCACCGATGGGTACCCAGATTGTCCCAGACCAGCACGAGCGGCCGGCCCAACCGGCGGTGCGCCGCCACGATCAGATCCCGGTACTCCGTCCACAGAAACGCCTTCGGCTCACCGCGACGGCCCCGATGCTGGCGCAGCCGGTAGAACCAGCGCGGTGCCTGCCCACACCGGTAGCAGGCCAGCCCCGCGACCGAGACCCGCCCCGACCCGCCCC
>NZ_JAMPTM010000439.1 GCF_025403375.1 Frankia gtarii | reverse complement strand
TCCCCGCCCTGCCCGCCTTCCCCACCCGGGCCGCCCTGACCGTCGACCCCGGGCAGCGTGCGGTTGAGGCCCGAGATGACCCCGGCGGTGACGCTGTTCTCCAGGCCGAGCGGGCTGCCGATGGCGATCGCGAGCTCACCGAGCCGGGGCTGCTGCCCGCGGAACTTCGCCGCCGGCAGCCCGGTGCGCTCGACCTTCACCACGGCGAGGTCACTGACCGCATCGGCGGCCTGCACCCTGCCCGGCGCACGCCGCCCGTCCGCGAAGGCGACCTCGACCGCCCCGTCGGCGGCCGAGGCCACGACGTGCTGGTTGGTGACGATGACACCGTCGGAGCGGTAGACGATCCCGCTGCCCAGACCGTCGCCCACGAGGATGGTGACCACGGAGGGCTCCACGTCGGCCACGACGTCCGGCACCACGGACAGCGCCCCCGCGGCGGCCGGCGGCTCGCCCCTGGCCGGCGGCACGCTGGAGCGCCCGCCGTGCCCGACGAAGGCGATCAGGGCGACGAGCACCACGATCACCGCCCCCACCCGCGACCACGCTCTGCGCACGACCCGATACACATCGGCGGCATACCCGTTCGACGAATCGCCTGCACGTCGCGCGGCGAACGCCTGCCGGCAGCGTCCCGAACCAGCCACCGGTCACGGTCGACGAAACCGGCGTCTGCCGCCGGTCGCGGCGTGGCGGAAACGAGCACATAGCGGTGCAACGGCGCACCGCAATGCACCACGCTGCACCGGACCGGAGCGGGATCACCGGAAATTCCCTAGCGTTTCCCTGACGGGCGTGGGGTCGGCTGTCTTTCGGCCGACCAGGTAGCGGGCCCCATCGGAGCAGCCGGGAGGAAAAGACCTCATGACCGAGATCTCCGCCTACAGCCCGGAGGTACGCCGGGATGACTACATGTGCGCCTTCTACAAGGACCTGCAGTCGAAGGTCAAGGACGATGCGTTCGCCGGCGACCAGGCCGCGCAGATCATCTACATCGGCGCCACGCTGGGCCGATGGCTGGCCTGCGACGTCGACGCCCCCATCATCAACGAGATCATGTACGTGCTGGGCCAGGTGATCCGAGCGATCGACGAGGCGTACTCCTGGGCTCAGGACAAGGTCACCGCGGCTCTGAAGCCGCACACCTACCGTGGCCTGATCGCAAAAAGACTCCATAACGAGATGACGGACGCCGAGCGCGCTTTCGCCGCGAACGCGTCCGCGGACTTCCAGAAGATCCTCGACTATGTCCGCAAAGGCCGGTGGACCGCCGAGGGTCTCGCCATCAACAACGACTACATGTACGACGACCAGCTCGCGGAGATGAAGCGCGCCTACCGCTACGGCCGGACCCGCGCCATCCTCGAACGCGACATGCCCGCCTTCCGCGCCGAGGCCGGCACGACGATCAGGGCGGCCCTGCACGGCCGCCCGGTCGACGTCGACGTCGACGCGGTCGTCTCGGAGCTCTTCGCCCAGCTCGACCCGGACCGCCTGGCCTGGCAGTCCGCCGTCGACGAGATGCCGCCGGCGGACCGCCTGGCGACCATCGTCGGCAACGAGGCGAAGCGGCTGCTCGGCGAGGTCGACTTCATCCCCGCGGCCGGTGGGGCCTACATCATCACCAGCGAGGCGAGCGGGCTGCCGCTGACCGTCGATGGCACGGTCATCCGGCAGCAGAACCCGGTCTTCCACGACTGGCAGCAGTGGACGGTGGTCGCCGTCGGCGGTGGGCTGGTCGAGCTGCGCGCGAGGTCCAGCGGAAGGCTGCTCGGCGAGTCGGCCGGTGCGGCGGTGGCGACGTCGGCCCAGGGGGCGCAGTCACGCTGGTGGCTGGGCACGTCCACCGGGGGTCACTTCGAGCTGGTCGCCGCCAGCGGACGCGCGCTCGACGTGCCGGGTGGGGCCACCGGCGCCGGGGTCGCGCTCGGCACCCACGCCCGCAATGGATCGAGCAACCAGCGATTTCGCTTCACCCGGTACACCCCGCGGGCCGTCGGCGGCGTCTACGCGCTGGTCAGCGTCTCCAGCGGGCAGTACGTCGACGTGCGCGACAGGGCGACGTCCTCCGCCGCCGTGCAGCAGCTCCCGGGCGACGGTTCGACGGCCCAGCAATGGGAACTGGTCGCCGGGACCACGCCGGGCTCGTTCAGCCTGGCGGGCCGCGGCGGCGGGCTGCGCCTGGCCTACAACGGAAAATACGGTGGGAAGCAGGATCACACGGTGTTCACCTACTTGCCCGGCCACGCCGACCAGCAGTGGCGGATCGAGCCGTCGCTGCACGGCGCGTACCGGCTGGTGAACGTCGTCCACAACCGGGTGCTCGACCTGCCGGGGGCGACGTCGGCCCCGCGGACCGCGCTCGTCGGCTGGGGGTGGAACGGCGCCAGCAACCAGCTGTGGTGGGTGGTGCCGGCCGCCAGCGTGCACCACCGCCGGGCGTTGCCGCAGGCCGAGCCGCCCGCCGTCGACACCGTGTCCGGCCTCGGCGGGCGCGGGCGGGAGGTGCGGATCGGCCAGCGGATGGCCGAGGGGCTGCAAGCCGTGGCGCGCCACGGCGGCACGCCGGTGCCGGGCGCCGAGATCGAGTTCTCGGTGCCGGCCGAGTCCGGGCTGCACTTCGCCGACCCGCCGGGGCCGGTCACGACGGTCCTCGCCGTCACCGACGCCGAGGGCGTCGCCACCGCCGTCCCGCTGGTCGCCGGCGACCGTCTGGGCAGGGTCGAGGTCACGGTCCGGGCGGTCTATCCCGGTGCGCAGCCCGCCGGCTACACCATCGACGTCGTCCCGTAACCGGCGGATCACAGCACCCGACCGGCGGGCGGCGCGTTTCCTAACCCGCCGCTGTGGATCGCCGGCAACAGCGCCCGGGCCCGGCGCCGGGCGGCCGCCTGGGGGCAGGGGTGGGCCCCGCTGTCCATCGACGATCTCGGCGCCCGCACGATCCGGTCGGTGTCGATCCCGACCGTCGACGACCTGCGCCGGGCCGCGCGGACGCTGCGTGCCGACACGGTCGTCGCCGGGCGGGACCCGGCCGAGGTCGGCCTGTGGGCGACCACCAGCGACAGCGCCACCGCCGGCCGCGACGGGCTCGACTCCCGCGCGCACCTCGAACACCTCGTCGAGCTGGCCGACCTCGGCACCAGCCACTTCACGGCGACGTTCCACCTCGACGACACCGACGGCGCCGAGCGCGCCATCGACGGCTATGCCGAGCGCGTTCTCGCCGCCCCCGGACTCCCCCGC
>NZ_JAMPTM010000438.1 GCF_025403375.1 Frankia gtarii | reverse complement strand
CGTTGCTCCCGCCGCCCCCGTTGCTCCGGCCGCTCCCGTCGCTCCGGCCGATGGACGGGCCCCGTCGGACCCGCCGGCCGGCAAGGCGGCCAAAATGCTGCACCGCCCGGCCCGGTAGACGGACCGCGATGAGACGGCGCCGCGGGGATGACCGGCCCACCGCCCGAAGCACCGCCGTCCAGGACACCGACGCCGCGCCCACACCAGCCGGGGCAGCGGTGCCGGACCAGGCATCAGTGCCCGGCCAGGCAGTGGTGCCCGGCCAGGCAGTGGTGCCCGGCCAGGCGGCGGTGCCGGACCAGGCGGTGCTGCGGGATCAGGCGGTGGCGGCCGTGCGGGCGGCCGAGCGGCCGGGGCAGGTCGACGAGCTGACGTGGCGGTCCAGGTTCGGGGTGCTGCGCCGCACGGTCCGTGAATTCATGGACGACGACCTCCCCGACCGGGCGGCCGCGCTGACCTACTACGCGGTGCTGGCCATCTTCCCCGCGCTGCTCGTGCTGGTGTCGCTGGTCGGGCTGCTGGGCGAGTCGACGACGGACCGCCTGCTCGACAACATCGAGCAGCTCACCCCCGGACCGGCGCGCGACATTCTGCACAACGCCGTCAACGGACTGCGCGACAGCACCGGGTCCGGCGGGATCGTCGCGATCCTCGGCGTGGCCGGCGCGCTGTGGTCCGCCTCCGGGTACATCGCCGCGTTCATCCGCGCCGCGAACGCCGTCTACGACATGCCGGAGGGCCGGCCCGTCTGGAAGATCGCCCCACTGCGCCTGCTCATCACGACCGTCTTCGTGGTGCTGCTCGCGGTCAGTTCGCTGATCGTCGTGTTCAGCGGCGCGCTCGCCGAGCAGGCGGGCACGGCGATCGGCCTGGGCCACGAGGCCCTCACCGTCTGGTCGTTCGCGAAGTGGCCGATACTTGTGCTGATCGTCACGGCCATGATCGCCCTGTTGTACTGGAGCACGCCCAACGTGCGCCTGCACGGCTTTCGCTGGCTGACGCCGGGCAGCGTGCTGGCCGTCGTGATCTGGCTGGTCGCGTCCGGGGCGTTCGCCGTCTACGTGGCCACGTTCGGGTCCTACAACAAGACCTACGGCACCCTCGCCGGCGTCATCGTGTTCCTGGTATGGCTGTGGCTGTCGAACCTGGCGGTCCTGCTCGGCCTGGAGTTCGACGCCGAGATCGCGCGGGCACGGGCGATCGCCGCGGGTCTCGACGAGAGCATCGAGCCGTACGTGGAACCGCGCGACACCCGTGCCTGGCCGCGCCCGCGGCGCCGGGTCGCCCGGAACTGACAGCGCGTCAAGGGACGACCGTCACCGGCCACAGGCCGCTGCGGACCAGCCGGCTCGCCAGGGAACCGATGAGCCGGTGCCCGGCGCTCTCGGACGCGCCGACGACGACCATGTCGGCCTGCACCTCGGCGGCGCTGCGTTTGATGCCGTCGAACGGGTCACCGGCGCGGACGAGGAACCGGATCGGCACGCCGAGCTCGTCGGAGCGTTCGTGGATCGACGTGCGCACCTCGGCGGTGATCGAGTTCACGACCTGCTGGACCGCCTCCCCGGCCGGGGCCGGGGACATCGCCGCCCAGACCGACGGCGACGCGACGTAGACGACGACGAGCCGGGACGCCTGGCGGCGGGCGAGGCCCGCGGCGAACGCCGACGCGCGCATCGACGTGCGGGAACCGTCGACACCGGCGAGGATCGTCCGCGGACCATCCGTACCCAGCTCGAACTGCCCCGGCTGCCAGGCCGGCCCGAAGTCCTCGACCATCATCACCGACGGCCCCAGCTCAGCGCTCACGGCCGCAGTCTTTCAGGAATCAGGCGCAGGGCTGGTGGTAGGGCATCGATCCGAACGCGGTGGCCCATTCCTGCCGGTTGATCCGGTTCGCCGGGTCGGCGCAGGCGGCGTGGGCGAGCCGGCCCGGGTCGGCCTCCCACAGCCGCAGCGTGCCGTCGTGCCCGGCGGACAGCACGACCCCGGTGCCGGCGACGAACG
This sequence comes from Frankia gtarii, assembly GCF_025403375.1. GTDB lineage: Bacteria > Actinomycetota > Actinomycetes > Frankiales > Frankiaceae > Frankia > Frankia gtarii. Next base: position 1,240 of record NZ_JAMPTM010000438.1, on the reverse strand, counting down.
TGACCGCGCTGATCGGACGGGTGTGCCCGTGCCACTGGGTGAGCGTGAGCGGCGCGGCGGGATCGGAGACGTCGAACAGGCGCACGGTCTCGTCGTCACCGCCGGATGCCACGAGCGCGGGGGCGGCGCCACGGGCCACGCTGGAGACCCCGCCGAGCTGCCCGGGGATGACCGCCTGCGGGACGGGAAGCTTGGGGTCACGCAGGTCCCACAGCCGGACGGTGGCGTCGACGCCGCCGCTGACGAGCAGGGCGCCGTCGCCGGTGAAGGTCACGGCACGCACGGCGCGGGTGTGCCCGCGCAGAACGGCCCCCGGCGTGGGGTGGGCCGCGTCGTGGATGTCCCACAGCCGTACCGTGCCGTCCTCCCCGCCGAGAGCCAGGGTCCGGCCGTCGGGGGCGAACGCGACGGCATACACCCCGCCGGTGGCCGTGTCGGCACGGGAACGCTGCGTCGGGGCGGCGGGATCGGTGATGTCCCACAGCGCGAGGACGCCGTCGGCCCCGGCGGAGGCGAGGGTGTTGCTGTCCGGGCTGAAGGCCACGGTTCGCACGACGTCGGTGTGCAGCCTCGCGACGGACCAGCGGCTGATGTGCTCCGGGTCACGCACGTTCCACAGCCGCACCGCACCGTCGGTGCCGCCGGAGGCGAGCAGGTCGCCGCCGCCGTTGAAGGCGAGCGCCCCGATCCAGCCGGTGCTTGTCACCGAGCCGAGCCGGGCGAGCCCGGTCCGATTGGTGACCTCCCACACGGTGATGACGCCGTCCGTCCCGCCGGTGGCGACGTGGCGCCCGTCCGGGCTGACCGCCGCCGACAGCACGGCACCGGTTTCGGCGTTGACGGCGCTGGGGACGACGTCGGCACCGAACAGGGCGATCATCGAACTGCGGGTGGCCGGCGAGCTCGGCGCGGCCGTGTAGGCGGCCAGGGCGAGACGACGAGCCAGCGCGCCGTCGTCGTCCTGGAGCGTGATCGCGCGGGCGGCGACCGAGTCGGGCACGCTCGTCGTCGCCGACTCGTTCCCGCCTCGGTCGACGAGCACCACGACCAGGCCCGCGGCGATGGCGATGACGGCGACCACCGCGGCGATCAGCCACGGTCGGCCCGAGCGCCGCCGGCCGCGGGCCGAAGCCGGCGGTCCGGCATCGTCCTGCCCGCCGACGGATCCCTCGGCGGACCATCCCGCGGCACTCTCGCCGCCGGGCCCCGGCCCCCCCTGCGCCCCAGGCCCGGACCGCAC
>NZ_JAMPTM010000437.1 GCF_025403375.1 Frankia gtarii | reverse complement strand
GATCAGGCGGGGCCGGGGCCGGCTGGGGTGGATCCCCCCGGGCCCGAGCCCGACGCGGACGGCTTCGTCGCGCCGCCGCCCGCCGCGGCCGGGTCGGTGGGGCCGCCGCCCGTCGGGGTGGCTCCGATCGAGGAAGCGCCGCCGCCGTCCGCCGGCGCCGCGCCGACCGGAGAGCCGGCGGTGGCCCGCCCGGCGGATCCGCGCACCGAGCGGCCGGCGCCGGCGCGCCCACCGCGGGAGCGCGGTCGATCCGCCCCGCCGGCACCCCCGCCGCGGCCCGCACGCCGCCCGCCGGCGCGCTCGGCGGCGGGCGGGGCTGCCTCGTCCGCCGGATCGGGTTCCGGGTCGACGAGCGCGGAGTTCAGAGCCGTGCGGGTCAGCTCCCGCTGCCAGGCGCGGGCGCCGCCGGCGATCAGCGCGTCCTCCACCGCCGACTCGGTCAGCGGATCGGGCGGGGACCAGGCGATCCGCCGGGACAGCGCGGGTTCGAGGAGGTTCTCCACCGGCATGGTGTGAGCGGTGGCAATCGTGGACAGCTCCGCCCGCACCCGGGCGAGCCGGGCGGCGGCCACGGGGTCGCGCTCGGCCCACCGGTTCGGCGGGGGAAGACCGTCGCCGCTGGGACCGGCCGGCGCCGGCAGCTCGTCGTCGGGTAGCGCCGCGGCGCTGCGCAGCGCATCCAGCCAGGTGTTCGCGGTCCGCCGGATCCGCGGGCCGGAGAAGATGGGCAGGCGGATCAGCGCCGCGGTGTCGGCGGGGGCGTTGAGGACCGCATCCATGATGGCGCTGTCCGGCAGGACCCGGCCCGGGGCCACGTCTCGGGTGCGGGCCATCCGGTCCCGGGCGGTCCACATGGCCCGCACCGCCGCGAGCTGGCGGCGGGAACGTGCCCGGTGGATGCCGCTGGTCCGTCGCCATGGCTCGGCGCGGGGCTCGCGGGGCGGGGCCGCGACGATCCCGGCGAACTCCTGCCGGGCGAACTCGATCTTGTCCTGTTCGATGAGCTCGGCTTCGAGCGCGTCGCGCAGCTCCACCAGCAGCTCGACGTCGAGCGCCGCGTAGCGCAGCCAGGGCTCGGGCAGCGGCCGGGTCGACCAGTCCGCCGCGGAGTGGCCCTTCTCCAGGCCGTAGCCGAGCACCCGCTCGACGATCATGCCGAGGCCGACCCGCTCGTAGCCCAGCAGTCGGCCGGCGAGCTCGGTGTCGAACAGCAGGCTTGGCCGCAGCCCGAGCTCGGCCAGGCAGGGCAGGTCCTGGCTGGCGGCGTGCAGCACCCATTCGGCGTCACCCACCGCCTCCTGGATGACGCTCAGGTCACCCAGTGGGACGGGATCGACGAGCAGCGAGCCGGCTCCTCGGCGCCGGATCTGGACCAGGTAGGCACGCTGGCTGTACCGGTACCCGGAGGCCCGCTCCGCGTCGAAGGCGACCGGGCCCGTCCCGGCTGCCAGCCGTTCGGCCGCGGCGGTGAGCTCGGCGGCGTCGACGATGACGGGAGGGACGCCGTCCACAGGCGTGAGTAGCGGGATGGGCTCGCGGGCGCTGGTGCTGGGCTCTCCCTCCACCTTTGCGCTTACACCCCCGCTGACCTGCTGTGTTGGTTCAGGAACCGTCGGCGTCACGATCGGCGATCGTACGTCTGAATCCTCGCGGAGGCAGCCGCGCTGTACAGCGAATCGCGCTAATTATACGCATCGTGACACCACTACCGGGTACGGTGGCCGGCTTCCGGTCCGAACGGGGTACCGCCAATCCGGTCGGTGTGGTGCTACGACCGGACCCGCGGCCGGTGGCCTCAGCCTCGTCGCTGAGGGAGCGACACGACGCCGGACAGTGCCGGTGGCAGGCCGGCCATGGCGGCCAGGAGGTCACCAAAGGCCAGCAGGTGGGCGGTTGCCCCGACGGGACTCCACGCGGGCCGCGTCGGCTCCGACCCGGCCGGGTCGTCGCCGAGCTCGGTCTCGGCCCAGTCGGGTGACCAGGAACAGCGCAGCTCGACGTCGAAGCTGTCCCCGTCGGCCCGAAGGACGCCGAACCGCCGTGACGTTGTCGTCGTCACCGCGCCGCCGAGCGCGCGGAACTGCGCGCCGTGCGCGTCGAGGGACTCCCGCAGCCACGACCAGGCCACGTCGGCCAGCAGCGGATCGGCGGCGATCTCCGGATCGACGCTCGCCCGGGCGTAGCAGACGAAGCGGGCGCTGCCCTGCCAGGCGGGCTGTCCGTCCGGGTCCATCAGGACGATCAGCCGCCCGGCGGCGAGGTCGGCGGCGTCGCCGGTCAGCCCGCCGGCGAGGGCAAAGGTGTAGGGCGCGAGCCGAGTCGGGGCCGCGATCTCGTGCACGCTGATCTCCGGGCGCAGCCGCGTCATCCCGTCGCGCAGGGCGCCGGTGCTGGCGAGAAAGATCGGCGGGCTCGCCTCGTACGACTGCGCCGCCCCCATGACGGCAACGTTAGGGCGTCGACCTTGATCGCGCTGGGTGGACGCCGGAGCGTGCTGCTTTGACCCCGTTGCGTGCGGCCGGGTGCCGATGAGGCGATGGCTGGAGCGGTGTGCCGCCGCATCCCGCAGGACCGGAACCTCTAGAGCTCCGGGTGATGCCTCCGCCGCGACGGGCTCGCCGTACGTCCCGGGACGGCCCGGGGTGGCGCCGTAATCGGGACGCGGGGCGGGATTGTGCAGGCTCACGCCGGAATCCGGGCGGCGGCGCGCCCGCGGCCGCGATGGTCTCTCGCCGCCGCGCCAGTCTCCCTGGCCGGTCTCGGATGCGCCGCCGGTCCGGCCGCCGGGATCCGCCCCCCGGACGGGACCGGCCCCACCAGCACCGCGGCACCGCACTCTGTGCAGGCCCACTCCGGGCAGTCCGAGCCGTGCCCGTCCGCGCACGGGGGCTGCTCGAACGGCCGCTCGTCACCGCACTCGGCGCAGGTGAGAACAATGTGATCGTCGGTGCCCACCCGGACCAGTTCCACTCGAACACCACTCCCCGCGCACGGCTGCTGCGTGTTGCGTCCCCTCGGATGCGGCGGGCGCCTGCACCACGGATCCTGCGCCCCCGCGACTGCCGGCCGAGGCGGAACGCCGACAACGCGCACCCTCTGCCCTCATTCCGACCGGACTGACGGTGCCATGGGACGGACAGATGTCCGCGCATTCTCTCCGGCGTGTCGCGTGCGCCCGTCTCGATGGGGAGTGGGCGGGTGATCCCCTGTCGGGGGAGTTGCCCCGCTTCGTCGCGGGGGACGGCGGG
>NZ_JAMPTM010000436.1 GCF_025403375.1 Frankia gtarii | reverse complement strand
GCCCACAACCACCGCCGACCAGCCCGCCGGGCCGATCCCCCGCTGTCCACCATGGGCACGTTGTACGCCACCCGATGGGGCGGCACGGTCCCGGACCGGCGGGAACGTACCGCCGGTTCCGCTCGTCGAAGTTCCTGCCAGCTCTGGGGATATGCCGGTCTTCGCCGCGGTGAGGCGTGCGGCGCGTCCTGGCCGGCCCTGGATGAAGGCTCGCGCAGGACGCCGAGCGGGAAGAGGCCGGCGCCGGGTGGGACAACGGCATCCTGCCCAACGAGCATGGGAAGCCGGTTCAGCTCAAGGAGTTGATGTTCACCCGTCCGGATGGGCGGTACCTCGACCCGCAGTGGGTAACCCGTCGCATGTGGCAGATCGCCCGCCGCGCGGGGTTGTGCACGACGGTGCGGGCGCCGGCGGCGGCCGGTGCCACCGAGATCGTGGTCGGGATGCGCTACCGGGAGCCGGTGGGGACCTAGCCGCTCTACGTCGACCGGGAACCGGTCGGGGAGGTCACCGTCGTGTCCGCCGTGCGGATGAGCGGCACCCGGGCCCGGCTGACGCTCGCCGCTCCCCTGCCGGTCGACATCGGGGTGGATGCCGAACTCGGCTGGTCGCTGCTGTCCCGTCGGCGGCTTCACGATCTGCGGCACTCGTCGGCATCGATCACCGGGAACCTGTACGTCCACATGCTGCGCTCGTCCGGCCAGAAGACGGCCGAAGCGGTGGCGGCGGTGGTGCCCGCTCCGCGCGCCGCGGGCACCAAGTGGGCACCGAACCCGCGGAGAGGGTCGTTTCGGCTGACGAGGGCGAGATTCCCGCTGGTAGCGCAGGGAAGCGCCCGAGGCGATCACGGCGGAGGATGAGAGATTCGAACTCTCGAGGGGTTGCCCCCAACACGCTTTCCAAGCGTGCGCCCTAGGCCACTAGGCGAATCCTCCGTCGATGAGACTATCTGATCGTCGCCGATCCGTGGACGCGAGGTCGCCCGGCCACGCGACCGGCCGGCTGCTGCCGCGGACGGCAGCCGGGTGCGGACGACCGCCGGGGCGCGGGTGACGGCCGGTTCGGGTGGGGTGGGCGACCACCGGGTTCATGATCGTCGTGGGCGGGCTAGACTGCTTAGCAGACCCCTCGTGCGGCGTTACCCTCGTGAAACCCCCCAGGGCCGGAAGGCAGCAAGGGTAAGCGGGCTCTGGCGGGTGTGCGGGGGGTCCTCTCGTTTCGCCGATGGTCTCGTCGAGCACGCGGAGCAGGCCAGTGAGCACAGCGTTGTACAACCGGTACCGTCCTGCGACCTTCGCCCAGGTGGTCGGCCAGGAACATGTGACCGACGCGCTGCGCAAGGCCCTGCGCACCGGCCGGCTGCACCACGCCTACCTGTTCAGCGGGCCGCGGGGCTGCGGGAAGACGTCCTCGGCCCGGATCCTCGCCGCCTCGCTGAACTGCGAGCGGGGCCCCACCCCCGAGCCCTGCGGCGTGTGCGACGAGTGCGTCGGCATCCGCACCGGCGCCTCGATGGACGTCACCGAGATTGACGCCGCCTCCCACGGCCTCGTCGACGATGCCCGTGACCTGCGCGAACGGGCCTTCTTCGCACCGGCGTCGGCCCGCTTCAAGGTCTTCGTGGTCGACGAGGCGCACATGGTGACGACCGCGGCGTTCAACGCCCTGCTGAAGGTCGTCGAGGAGCCGCCGCCGTACCTGAAGTTCGTCTTCGCCACGACCGAGCCGGACAAGGTCATCCCGACGATCCGATCCCGCACCCACCACTACGCCTTCCGGCTCGTCCCGCCGGGTGTGCTGCGCACCCACCTGGCGTCCATCTGCAAGCAGGAGGGCGTCACCGTCGACCCGACGGTGCTGCCGCTGGTCGTGCGGGCCGGGGCGGGATCGGTCCGGGACTCGCTGTCCGTCCTCGACCAGCTGCTCGCCGGGGCGGACGACGACGGCCTGCACTACGACCGCGCCGTGACCCTTCTCGGTATGACCGACGGGGTCCTGCTCGACGAGACCGTCGACGCGCTCGCGCAGCGCGACGGTGCCGCCCTGTTCACCGTCGTCGACAAGGTCGTCTCCGCCGGGCACGACCCGCGGCGCTTCGCCACCGACCTCCTCGACCGGTTCCGCGACCTGATCGTGATGGCCGCCGTCCCGGACGCCGACGCCCGCGGGCTACTCGAGTCCTTCTCCCCCGACCAGATCGACCGGATGCGCGCGCAGGCCGCCGCGGTCGGCCCCGCGGAGCTGTCCCGCACGGCCGACGTGCTGCACGGCGGCCTGGTCGAGATGCGAGGCACGACGAGCCCACGGCTGATGCTCGAACTGATCCTCGCCCGCGCGCTGCTGCCCGCGGCCTCGGCGGACCCGGCGGCGCTGCTGACCCGGCTGGAACGGCTGGAGCGCCGCTCCGTGCTCGCCGCGCCCGACCCGGCTGCCGGTCACCTGGCGTCGGCGCCCGGGATCGGCGCGGGCCCGGTGGCGGCCGGTTCCCCGTTCGGCGGTGGCGATGGCCCGGCCGGCCCGGACGGCGCGGCGGGTCCCGCGCGGGAGTCGGCACCCGCCCGCCCGGCGCCCGCTCTACCGGCGCGGGCCGCTGCGGCGCCCACCTCCCAGGGTCCGGCCGGCGGCTCGTGGAGTCCGGCCCCGGCGGCCGGCGGGATGAGCGCGGGTGTCCCGACCCGTGGTGCCGGCTACGGGCCACCACCAGCAGGCGCCGGGTTCGGGCCACCGCCAGGAGGCGGCGGCCCCGGGCAGAGCGGCGGGGCCGGGCCGAGCGGCGGGGCCGGGCCGAGCGGCGGGCGGATCGATGCCGCGGGCCTGCGGCTGCTGTGGGACGAGGTTCTCCTGCTCGCCGGCCGTCGCAGCCGTAAGACGCACGCGATCCTGAAGGACCACGCCGCCGTCGCCGATGTGCGCGGTGACGAGGTGATCCTGGCCTTCGCCAGCACACCGATGGGGCGGATGTTCGGGCAGGGCAACAACGCCGAGGTGTTCTGCACCGCGCTGGCAGAGAAGATCGGCGGGACCTGGCGGGTCAGCGTCGCACCGGCGGGTGGCTCCGGTCCCGGCCGAGGCGGCGGCCGGCCGGCCGGGGGACCGCCACCGCCCGGCGCTGGTTTCGGCGGCCAACCGGGATCCGGACCCGCCTGGACCGGCCCGGATCAGCGCTTCGGCGGCGGTGCCCCGACCCCGACTCCGGCGGTGAGCGGCCGAGCCGGCGGGCCCGCGCCGGGGCAGCCAGCGCCAGGGCACTGGCAGGGGCCGGACGGCGGCGGCCACCCGGGCCACCACCTCGAGTTCCACCGGAGCCCCCAGCGGC
>NZ_JAMPTM010000435.1 GCF_025403375.1 Frankia gtarii | reverse complement strand
GGTGGAGGCGGCGGCGGAGGCGGTCTGGGCGGCGTGCTCGGCGGCGAGGCGGCTGAGGTCGTCGAGAGTCATGTCGTAGACGACCTCGGCGGCGGCGATCGGCACCGTCGTGGCAACCGCGCCCTGCGGGTAGACGTCGACCCGGGTGTACTCGCCGCCGACCAGCCCGGTCATCCGGTCCGCCGGGCCGACCACCTGGGCCCGGTAGGCGGTGGCACCCGCCACCCACACCGGCACCCCGCCGAGCACGCCCGCCGACGCGTGGTGGGCGTGCCCGGTCAGCACGATCTTCACGTCGCTGCCGGCGAGGACGTCGGCGAGGTTCTGCGGCTCGGCGAGCAGCAGCGTGTTGACCATGGCGATCGGGGAGGGCACAGGCGGGTGGTGCAGGGCCAGCACCGTCCCGGCGGGCGCCGGCGTGGCCAGCTCGTCGGCGAGCCAGCGCAGCTGGGCGGTGCTGAGGAACCCGCCGTGCTGGCCCGGTTCGGTGCTGTCGAGAACGATGATCCGCAGGTCGCCGATCCAGTGTGTGTAGTCGTGCGGCTCGGTGGTCGGCTCCGCGCCGAACAGGCCGTCCCGGAACGGACCACGCGCGTCGTGGTTACCCATGCCGTAGAGGACCGGCACCCCCATCCGGGTGGCGACGGGCTCCACCAGCTCCCGCAGCCGCCGGTAGGCCAGCACGTCGCCACTGTCGGCGAGGTCGCCGGTGAGCAGCAGGACGCTGAACTTCAGCGTGGACGCCTCGAGCTGGTCGAGGACGGCCGACAGCGTGGCGTGGGTGTCGACCTTGCCGTGCAGCAGCTCGCCCGGGCGGACGATGTGGGTGTCGCTGATCTGGATGAGGGTGTGGGTGGGAGTGTGCGCGGTGGGGTCGAGAAGGGGGAGCACGGGTGTCCTTTCGGAGCGGAGGGCGAGTCTCGCGTCAGGCGCCGGCGGCGGGCCGGGCCGCCGGCGCGACGAGGGCGTCCACGAGGCGATCGAGGGCGTGGACCGTGGCGCCATGGGCGAGCAGGTAGCCGCGGGCATCGCCGTGGCGGGCGTGGATGCGGTCGAGCGCGTGCCGGATGAGCTCCGGCGGGCTGGCCAGCAGCGCGGCGGGCAGTTCGGCGCCGTCCGTGGAGGCCCGCGCCGACATGCGTTGCACGGCCGCCGCAGCCTCGTCCCGTAGGAAGTGGGCGGTCAGCGCGAAGTCCTCGGCGATCACCTCGGCCGGCACCCCGGCGAGGTCGAGGACTAGGGCGATGACCAGGCCGGTGCGGTCCTTGCCTGCGCTGCAGTGCACGATCGCGGGCAGCGCCCCGGGTGCGGCGAGCGCGAGGACGGCCGCGGTGAGCCGCTCGCCCCGCTGGTCGACGGTGTAGTCGTAGATGGCGCGCAGATCGCCGCCGGCGCCGGCCGCGTGGACGGTCGCGAGCCCCGCCGCCGCCCCGGCGGCGACCGGCTCGCCGGCCGCCGCTTCGACGGCCGCGCGGGTGGCCGGCACGGTGTAGATGGGCACCCGGCGGTGTTCGACGGCCAGCCGTCCGAGCCGGTCCGGGTCGTGCGTCACCTCGGCGTCCTCGCGCAGGTCGACGACGGTGCGCAGGCCCAGCTGCGCGAGGACCGCCTGACCGGAGCCGTCGAGGCCGCGCAGAGCGCCCGAGCGCAGCAGGGTCCGCCAGCGCAGTCGGCCGCCGTCGGCGGTGCGGTACCCGCCGACGTCCCGCAGGTTGATCGTGCCGGCCAGCGGCAGGTCGCGGCGCGGCTGCGGGCTGCCGGCGACCGCCTCCCCGGTGGTGTCGGTGGTGTCGGTGGTGTCGGTGGCGCCGACGGTGTCGGTGGCCGTCGTGTTCAACGTGGTCACTTCGACGGCATGAGCGAGGTGGCCTGCTTCTGCGCGGCGGCCAAGGTGGAGGCGGGGTTCTTGCCGCCGAAGACGGCGCCTTCGACCGCGGACATCATCGTGTCGCTGATCTGCAGGTAGTTGTCGCCGGGGAAGGACTCCCACGGCTGCAGCTGGGCGAGCTGGTCGAGGTTGGGCTTGATGAGTGGGTTCGCCTTCGCCCAGGCCTGCAGGCCGTTCGGGTCGTCGATCAGCCCGGTGCGCAGCGGCAGGTAGCCGATCTTCGAGGAGATCTGGGTGTAGGCGTGGTCGCTGGTCAGGAACTTGATCAGTTCCCAGGCGGCGCGCTGCTTGGCCGGGTCCTTGCTGAAGATGGCCAGGCCCGAGCCCGAGTTGGTGGGGACGACCGGCTTCGACCCGAACGACGGCTCCTGGGAGGCGGCGAGCTCCCAGTTGTTCGTCTTGGCGCCGGCCATGAACAACCCCTGCACCGCGCTGGTCTCCAGCATCATGCCGAGCTGTCCGCTGCTGAACGCCTTGAACGCCTGCGCCTGGTCCAGATTGGGCATCGCGCCGCTGCGGGACAGGTCGGCCATGGTCGACACCGCCGAAACGGCCGGTGCGTCGGCGAACGGCAGGGACTTGCCGTCCTGGGACAGCACCCGGCCACCCGAGGAACGGACCAGGCTCTGGAAACACCAGACGGCGGCCTTCGTCACACAGTCGACGAGGATGCCGTCCTTGCCGGTCTTCGACTTGATGGCGAGCGCGGCGTTCTTGACGTCGGCCCAGGTCTTCGGCGGATTGGCCGGGTCCAGTCCCGCCTGGGTGAACAGCGTCTTGTTCATCCAGAGCACCGGGGTGGAGAAGACGTAGGGCATCGCGTAGGTCTTGCCGTCGACGTCGCCGAGGGTGCGCGCCTTGGGGGCGAACGGGTGGGCGCCGCCGAAGTTGGCCTGCACGGCGTCCCGTCCGACCAGGGTGTTCAGCGGCTGGGCGCCGAGGCTGCCGGCGACGAACCGCAGCGCGTCGAACGTGACCTGGGCGACGTCCGGCGGGTTGCCGGCGAGCACCTGGTTCTTCACGCTGCTGGTGTAGTCGCCGTTCGGCGTGGTGCCCTGCGGCGGCTGGCCCTTGACGGTGATGTTGGGATGCGCGGCCTCGAAGTCGTGCAGCAGTCCCTCGATGACCGGTTTCCAGGTGCCCGTGCTGGTGAGGTTGTAGCTCTCGAAGACGATGGAGACCTTCTGGTCCGGGGCGAGTTCGGGGATCGTCGCGGTCGTGCCGGAACCGGCGGCGGTCGCACTCGACGGGGTGGACGAGGACGTCGCGCACGCGGATGCCAGCGCGGCGACGAGCACGAGGCCGGTCGCGGCGCGCAGCAGGCGTGGTCGGGCCACGGTGAGGCTCCCTTACGGATCGAGTGGGGCTTGACGGGGGGCCGGGGCGTGCACAGGGCTCGTGTCCCGGCCTGCGAGGGCGGTGTGGCGGG
>NZ_JAMPTM010000434.1 GCF_025403375.1 Frankia gtarii | reverse complement strand
CGGGGGAGGATGCTCGGCATGCCCCCATCGGCTGGAAGGTGCGCTGCTCCGTGACCCCGACGACCGAAGCCGAACCGGCGCGGCGACCGGCCGGCCCGCGGCGCCTGCGGGCGTGGCTGCTGGCCGGCACCGAGCAGGCCCAGCAGCACTCCGGCCCGCACGCCCAGCCGGCCGAGGAGCACCGCCTGCACCCGTGGTGGCGGGTGATGTGCCTGACCGGCGTCGACTACTTCTCCACCCTCGGCTACCAGCCGGGCATCGCCGCGCTCGCCGCCGGCGCGGTCAGCCCGATCGCGACGGCGGTGCTGGTGCTGGTGACCCTCGTCGGCGCGCTGCCCGTCTACCGGCAGGTCGCCCGCGACAGCCCGCACGGCGAGGGCTCCATCGCCATGCTGGAGAAGGAGCTGTCCTGGTGGAAGGGCAAGGTCCTCGTCCTGGTGCTGCTCGGGTTCGCCTGCACCGACTTCCTCATCACGATCACCCTGTCCGGCGCCGACGCCACCGCCCACATTCTGGAGAACCCCTACGCGCCGCACCTGCTGGAAGGCCACCAGGTCGCGGTCACCCTCGTGCTGCTCGCCCTGCTCGGCGGGGTGTTCCTGCGCGGGTTCACCGAGGCCGTCGGCATCGCCGTCGTGCTGGTGGCGATCTACCTGAGCCTCAACGCGGTCGTCATCGTCGACGCACTGATCAAGATCGCGACCCATCCGCACCTGTTCAGCGACTGGCACGCGCTGCTCGTCAACGAACATCCCGACCCCCTCGCCCTGGTCGGCTTCGCCCTGATCGTCTTCCCGAAGCTGGCGCTGGGGCTGTCCGGCTTCGAGACCGGCGTCGCGGTGATGCCGCTGGTCCGCGGCGATCCCGGCGACAGCGAGGCCAACCCGGCCGGCCGCATCCGCGGCGCCCGCACGCTGCTGACCACCGCGGCGGCGATCATGGCGGTGTTCCTCATCACCAGCAGCCTGAGCACGACGCTGCTCATCCCGGAGAAGGAGTTCGAACCCGGCGGGCCGGCCAACGGGCGCGCCCTGGCCTACCTGGCCCACGAACAGCTCGGCGCGGCCTTCGGCACCGTCTACGACGTCAGCACGATTCTGATCCTGTGGTTCGCCGGCGCCTCGGCCATGGCCGGCCTGCTCAACCTCGTCCCGCGCTACCTGCCCCGCTACGGGATGGCGCCGACCTGGGCGCGCGCCGTGCGGCCGCTGGTCATCGTGTTCACCCTCATCGGGTTCCTCGTCACGATCGTGTTCCGGGCCAGCGTCGACAAGCAGGGCGGCGCCTACGCCACCGGCGTGCTCGTCCTGATCACCTCGGCGGCGCTCGCGGTGACACTGTCCACCCTGCGCCGCGGCCGGCGCCGGCTGGCGGTCGCCTTCGGCGCCATCGCGGTCGTGTTCGTCTACACGACCATCGCGAACATCATCGAACGGCCCGACGGGCTCATCATCGGCTCGATCTTCATCATCGCGATCATCGTCGTGTCGTTCTCCTCCCGGGTGGCACGCTCGTTCGAACTGCGCGTCACCGGGGTGCGTCTGGACCCCCTCGCCGAACGGTGGGTGCGCGAATCCGCCGAGGCCGGCGCGCTGCACCTGGTCGCCAACGAACTCGACGTCGGCGACGCCGCCGAATACGTCGACAAGGTGCGTAAGGCCCGGCAGGAGCTGTTCGTGCCCGAACACGTTCCGCTGCTGTTCCTGGAGGTCAACATCCCCGACTCCTCCGAGTTCGAAGGCGAGCTCGACGTCTGCGGCGAGGACCGCCACGGCTACCGGATCCTGCGCCTGACCAGCACCTCGGTGCCCAACGCGATCGCCGCGCTGCTGCTGCACCTGCGCGACACCACGGGCGTGCGACCGAACGTGTACTTCGAATGGAGCGAGGGTAACCCGATCGTGAACTTCCTGCGGTTCCTGTTCTTCGGCGCTGGCGAGGTCGCCACCGTGACCCGCGAGGTGCTACGCGAGGCCGAACCCGACCCGGACCACCGCCCCTTCGTCCACGTCGCCTGAACCCCGGGACACCCGGATGCCGGGCCCGGGCGAACCCACCGGGCTGCGCGCGCGGCGCCGGCGGCGCACCCACGACGCGCTGTCCGCCGCGGCGATCACCCTGTTCCTCGAACGCGGCTTCGACGACGTCTCCGTCGCCGAGATCGCGGCGGCGGCTGCGGTGTCCAAGCCGACCCTGTTCGCCTACTTCCCCACCAAGGAAGACCTCGTCCTGCACCGCATCCTCGACCATCGTGGCGAGGCCGCCCGCGTGGTGCGTACCCGGACGCCCGGGGTGGCGCCCCTGGCCGCCCTGGCCGCCCACCTGCTCGCCGGCCTCGACCGCCGCGAACCCGTCACCGGCCTCAACGACGACCCCGAGGTGCTTGCCTACCACGCCATGGTGTTCGCCACCCCGAGCCTGCTCGGCCGGCTCGCCCAGCACGCCGCCGGGGACGAGCAGGCTCTCGCCGACGCCCTCGCCGAGGCCGCACCGCAGGCCGGTGAGCTCACCGCGCGCCTCGCCGCCGCCCAGATCATCGTCGTGCAGCGCGTCCTGGCCCGGGAGAACTGGGCGCGGCTGTGCGCCGGCGAGGACGCTGCCGCGCGCCATCCGAGCGCGGTCGCGGCAACCCGGCAGGCCTTCGCCGCGCTGCGCCGCGCCCTGCCCGACTACTCCTGACCCCGCGGCACTACTACTCCTGACCCCGCGGCGCCGAGTGTCCGACCAGGGGCCCGCCCCGCGCCCCGTCCGATGCCGGCCCCGCCGGCACCGCGGCCCCGGTGGGGGGTGGCGTCGAGTTCCCCTGAGCACGGGCCGAGTCGGCCAGCCCAGGGGTCACGCTCGGCGTTCGCGATGCCGCCGAGGGTGCCGAGACGTCGCGTATTCTTTACCGGGTTAAGAAAGGGGATCGTGGTGGTGGCTGGAAGTCGGGGTGTCGGACGGGATGACGAGGCAGAGCCCGATGTCGCGACGGAGACCGAGCTGGCGGGGGAGACCGAGCTGGCGGGGGAGCGGGGCTACCTGCGGCGGGGCCGAACGGCGCTCGCGGGCATGCGGGCCGAGGCCGAACGCACGCAGGTCGCCGGCGGCGACCCGATCGGGGACAAGGTGACGATCGCGTACCTGCGGATCGCCAGGCAGCGTCGGATCGCCGGCCTCGCCGAGGGCGACGGGACGGCACCGCTTTTCTTCGCCCGCCTCGACTACGCACCCGGCGCACCCGGCGCACCCGACGCACTCGGCGCACCCGACGCACTCGGCGTGTCTGAGGTGCCCGGGGCCGCGGGCCGGCGGATCTACCTCGGGCGCCGGCACGTGCGTGAGGCCGCCGGCGACGACCCGTTGGTCGTCGACTGGCGCACCGACATCGCCCGGCCGTTCTACCGGGCCCACCGCGGCGACCCGATGGGCGTGCTGCGCCGGCGACGCTTCGGCCACGACGGCGGCGAGCTGACCGCCTTCGAGGACGAGTTCCTCACC
>NZ_JAMPTM010000433.1 GCF_025403375.1 Frankia gtarii | reverse complement strand
GTCACGTTCCGGGCCCGGTTCCGTCAGCGCGTTCACCTTCCGGAGCTGGAAAGCCCCGCGGTGGACGCCCTGGTCACCGTGGCCTTTCTGGACGCCACACAACGCTGCCTGGTCTCGCTGCAGGACTTCCTCAAGGCCTCCCGCCCGGCCTGAGCCCGCGAACTCGCCCCGCGGCCCGGCCCGCGGTCCGGCCCGCCGTTCCAGTCCGGCCCGGTAGGGCGGCCGGGCGTCATCGGACAGACGACTATCAGGAAGGAGGGGACAGTGCTCGAACACATCCAACGCAACCAGGAAAGCCCGCCCGAGCGGGGGCTGCACCTGTACCAGAAGTTCAGCGACCCGTCCGCATTCGTGGCCTATCGGGATTTCCCGGAGCGGGTCGCTGCCTACGCCGATTTCTTCCGCGGCCAGGGGATCAGGCCGGGGACGCGGGTGCTGTTCCCGTTCGAGACCTCCACCGCGGTGATCTTCTCGTTCCTGGGTCTACTGGAGATCGGCGCGGTACCGCTGTCGGTCAAACCGTTCCTCATGAACACGCCGCGCGATGCTTACCAGGACTTCCTTGGAAGGGTCGCGCGGGACTTCGGGGCGGGAAGCATCCTGGGGGTACCGGGCCTGGCCGCGGTCGAGGTGTACCTGCCCGTCCTGGCGCTCCCACCGGCCGGGATCCGCGATCCGGGTGCCCGGCTGCGAACCCCCGGAGACGACGAACTGGCGTTCGTGCAGTTCTCGTCCGGATCGACGTCGTTTCCCAAGGGGGTCCCGGTCCGTCACGACAGCCTCCGCGCGAACCTGGCCATGATCACCCGCACGGACGCCCGCCGGCCCGAGGAACGGGTCAGCAGCTGGTTGCCGCTTTACCATGACATGGGCCTGGTTGGCGGCCTGCTGTCGTGTCTGACGGTGGGCTGCGACCTGCTCCTCGCTGAGCCGGTGACGTTCCTGTACGACGCCCCCGGCTGGTGGGAGCACATGGCCCGGGAACGGGTCGATGGAACGGTGATCCCGAACTTCGCGATCGACTATTCACTCCGGCTGATGCGGGACCTCGAATCCGAGGACATCGCCGCGATCGACCTGTCCCGGATGCGGTCGATCTATCTCGGCAGCGAACCCGTCAACATCCCGAACCTCCTCGCGTTCGTGGACCTCATGGCCGCGGCGGGCCTGGGCCGCGACGTGTTCATGCCGTGCTACGGCATGGCCGAGACCGTGCTGCTGGTGTCGAGCCGTCCGCCGGGCAGTGACATCCGGGTGGTGCCGTCGCCGGCGGGGGTGCCGGCGGTCTCGGTGGGCCGGCCGATGTCGGAGTTCACCGTGCGCCTGCGCGACTCGGACGGGCGGGTCTGCGGGGAGAACGAGTTGGGCGAGATCGAGCTGGCCGGCGGCAGCCTGGCATCGTCCTACCTCGACAATCCGCTCCCGCTCGGCGGGAACGACGGCTTCTACGCCACCGGAGACATCGGATTCGTCGATGGCGGCGAACTGTTCATCACCGGCCGTATCAGCGATCGGATCAAGGTCAACGGTCAGAGCTTCTTCGCCGCCGACTTCGAACAGGCGGTGGAACAGCTGCCGTTCGTGCGCGAGGGCCGCACGGCGGTCGTGCAGAGCGACGGGAACATCGTCGTCCTGACCGAGGTGGACCGCGCGGCCCGCCAGGACGTCGAGGGCAGCCGGGCGCGGATCGTCGAGCACCTGGTCCGGGCGATCGGGGTGACGGTGCGGGATGGCGACGTGCACTTCCTGCGTCCCGGGCAGCTCCCCCGGACCAGCAGCGGCAAGCTGCAACGGCGCGCGATCGCGCGCGCGTACGAGCAGGGCGAGCTCCGGGGGCTGCCGGCGGGTCCCGCCCCGCGCCCCGCCGGCGACCCCGGCGATCACTAGGGCGCGCGTCGAGTTGTGATCTGTCTTCGGGATTCGGTCTCATGGTGGGGCCTGGTCTGGTAGATGGTGTGGGGTGCCAGAACTCAGCCACGGGTGTTGACCTGGGGTTTTAGGTGGCTCGTTCGTATTCGTTGATCAGGCCGTCGAGGACAGGTCGGCGCTTGATCCGTTCCTGGGCCAGGTCGGCGACGGGGTGGTCGGGCCGTGGTGGTCGAAGGTCGCGGCCGCGGTGGGGTCGTCGTAGGCGTTCGCCCGCGGGGTTCGGGGTGGGATCTTGATGGTGGTGATGCCGGCGTCGGCGAGGATCGCGTCGAACGACGCGGTGAACTGCCCGGCCCGGTCGCGGACCAGGAACTGGAAGTCGGCCGCCCGGTCACCGAGGTCCATGAGAAGGTTCCGGATCTGTTGGGTGGTCCACGATCCGTCGGGGTGGGCGACCCAGGAGCAGATCCGAGACACCCCGCACCAGCGGACCGACCGCCGGCTTGTGATCGGCCCCGGTAGAGAGAAATAGTCAAGACTTGTGGGTGGTGATCGTTAGGCGGCTTGGGTGACGGGCGTGGTGGTGGGTCGTTCGACGAGCTGGCCGGTTTCGAAGGTGGCGCTGGCACGGACGAGGGCTCCGAAGATGGCAGGTTTCGAGGCCGTCGCCGCTTACAGCGGGCGGCATGATCGTCGACCGGAGTTGCTCGTGGGTCGTCCGGTTTGAGCAGGATCGTCCTCCTCGCGACGCCACTCATGCGGCTAACACACAGTCACCACCGGATGTGCGACAGAGCCGTTAACGTGACACTCCCTCGGGCAGGCCGGCCGGCGGGATCCCGTGCGATGGTGCATGAGCGGTCGGTGGGTGGCGACGCAGGGCAGGCCCGCGGGCTGTTACCGGTCGCCCGCTGGCTGGACGGCTGGGATGCGTGTGCGTCGGTTCGCCTCATGGGGGGGCGTGGGTTCGGGCCGACCGCCATCGACGGCGCCCAGATGATCGTCCGTTTCGCCGGCGGCCACGAAACCACCCGCGATCTCGTCACACTCGCACGGTCCACACTGCTGCCGTTGGCCTGGCTGGTCATGGTGTCGAGGGCCCCACTTCAGGGTGGGATGACGGCGGACGCGGCTCCGACGTGGTGGTGACCTCGTTTTCGGAGGTTCTGCGGGCTATACAGTGACTGGCACTCAGCGAGGTCGAGTGCCAATCATCGGTGCGACGGGTGCCTGCGTAAACGGGAGCACTGTCCACGGTGCCGGGCACCCCATCGATGACTGGTACCTCTCCGCGCAGGTTTGCCCCCCTGAGAGGACCCATCACGCATGGCAAAGATGATCGCCTTCGGCGAGGAGGCACGGCGTGGCCTGGAGCGCGGCATGAACCAGCTGGCCGATGCGGTCAAGGTCACGCTCGGTCCGAAGGGTCGCAACGTCGTTCTGGCGAACAAGTTCGGTCTCCCCACGATCACCAACGACGGCGTGAGCATCGCCAGAGAGATCGAGCTGGAGAACTCCTACGAACGGATGGGCGCGGAGCTCGTCAAGGAAGTCGCGAAGAAGACCAACGACGTCGCGGGTGACGGTACGACCACCGCGACGATCCTGGCTCAGGCTCTGGTGCGTGAGGGTCTGCGTAACGTGGCCGCCGGCGCGA
>NZ_JAMPTM010000432.1 GCF_025403375.1 Frankia gtarii | reverse complement strand
CCACCGGACCCCCCACCGGACCCCCCACCGGCGCGCCAGTAAAGGCGGGTGGGTGGACGGAACGCTGCTGGCGCAGGTCGGACGAGGTGCGCCGCCCACCCAAGCACTCCGCGACTTAATAGCGAGGCAACGAGCTGATAGTCGATGCGGGAGGGGTGTGCCTGCGCCGCCGTGTCCGGGGATTGGCGTTATTTCGGAGTCTCTTGGCACCTTCTCTTTAATCTGTGTTCGTTTGGTCTCTGCTCTTTTCTGTTCTTGTTTTTTGCTTTGCTTTTTTTGTCTTTGTCTTCCGCCCTTACTCTTCTCCTTTTCGGTTCCCCGATTGTTGCCCTAGCGTTCCGGAACATCATTCCCGCCATTGCATCGCCACTCAAAAGAATCATGAATTGGCGGACGATTGGGGGTTGTATTCTGGTGCGCGTAGGTGGAGAATTAGATATCGGCACCGGGAGCGGGAAGACACCCCCGGGAGTTCCCCCAAGGTAGAGGAGAGACCTCCGTGACCAATGGCGCTTTTTCTTCGGACACGCCGTCCGCTCTTCCGGGCGCGAGAGTCCAGCCAGAAGACATGGCGAGAGTGACGGCGGACGACTGGCGCGAGATTCAGACCAAAGCGCGCAAGTACTGCCGGACGGTCGACGCGTCGCAGTCGCGTAAGCGGATGGACGGAAACGCGACCTTCACGGGCCGTGGGTACGGCACGGCGGACGTGAGCGATGACATCGCGCAGGATGCCGTATTGCTGTTTGCCCAGCTGCTCGGGAAGATCATCCGAAAGTTTGAGCCTGTGACTTACTCCGTGGCCACGCGCGAACCGGATTCGTGGCTCTACGTCACGAAGCAAGGCGGGACCTTCGTTGCTACCCGTGACAGTATCCAGTACACGGCGATGCGGGACGCTGCCCAGCGCAATGGGTACCACCTGGACAAGAAGCCTGACGAAATCGACGCGACCCCCGGGGCGCAGCAGATGAAGGCCGTTTCCCGTATGCAATTCGTAGCTGTCGCGACGCACCTTGCCGCCAACAGTGAGGCTATCTGGCGTCTCGCGTTCGGTGACGGCAAAGAGTTCCCCGTTCTCGCGGACGTGCTCAATGAAGGAAACAAGGCCGATGACCTCGGACGCACGGGCATCCTTTCCAACGTGGCACAGAAGCGCCACGGGGGCGCCTACGGTTCCCGCCGCGCCGTGATCCGTACCCGTGACGCTGCCCTGGCAGAATTCCGGGAACTGTCGGAACGGGCCGATGCCGTACGGGAAATGATCACTTACCGCGCCACGCGGGACGGTACGGACGACTGACGTTCCATCTGTCCTCACGGAGAGGGCACCGGGAGAACTCTCCCGGTGCCCTCTCTGCATTTCCGGACCTGCCTGGAGAGCGTGAATCCGGCCGGACGGTCGGAAGCCTCCCGGGCGCGTAACAAGGTAGCGGGTGAAAACATCCGGACCTGCCTGGAGAGCGTGAATCCGGCCGGACGGTCGGAAGCCTCCCGGGCGCGTAACAAGGTAGCGGGTGAAAACATCCGGACCTGCCTGGAGAGCGTGAATCCGGCCGGACGGTCGGAAGCCTCCCGGGCGCGTAACAAGGTAGCGGGTGAAAACGCCCGGACCTGCCTGGAGAGCGTGAATCCGGCCGGACGGTCGGAAGCCTCCCGGGCGCGTAACAAGGTAGCGGGTGAAAACATCCGGACCTGCCTGGAGAGCGTGAATCCGGCCGTCCTAACGAGGGGTGGGTCTGTGTTTGACATTCTCGCCGATCGTGAGCGTGCGCTCGCGATTGTCCAGCGACGCGGTCTCGATCACATGCTGATGCTGCTGGATCGTCTGGCGTCGATTTACCACGGCTGCGACTGCAAGATCTACAAGTTCAGCCTGGAATGGATGGACAAACCGTGCCTACTCAAGGCGCGCGGAGTTCACGGCGACCTGTGGGTCTGGTGGCGTTAGCCGCCTACTGACCGGACGTCCGAAGCCTGTCGACCGTCATGTGGAGGGAGGGTCTGTGACCTGCGAGGTTCTTTCTGATGAGTTCGTGCGCCGCTTTGAGCGGGGAGTGTGGCGCGAACTGATCGAATCGGCGATGGTCGAATGGTCGCCGGACGAGACTACGAATCTGTACGGCAGTGGTTTCGACGGAACAGAGACCGAGTATCTGTTCGGCGATCCCGCCAATGAGATCCGTGACTTCCTGGAAGGCGCCGCTGCCGATCTGTCGTCGCTGGTCGAGCGTCTGGGCGATCGGACTCCGGTGCCTGAGGAGCTGGGTCGGGATTGGGTCCTTTCGCGGCAGCGGCAGGGCGCGGGCCTGTGGGACCGCGGCTACGGCCCGGAAGGGGACCAGCTACACGAGCAGGCGATCGTCTACGGCGACATCCTCTTGGAGATCTCGGGGGTCGAGGAGGACTGCGACAGCTGGGTGGTGCGGGTCCTGTGACCGGCCGGCATCTGCGCGTCCACCATCGCGACTACTACGACCACGAGGTCCACGACGGGGACATCCACGCGCACGGGGAGCGGTCTGAGGACCTCGACTGCGAACCGGACGAGTACGACCGCGAGGACGGGCTCAGTGCTGTGGACCTTGCCGTTGCCCGCCTGGAGGACTTGGCGGTCACGGAGCCGTCGGGCTGGCCGTTTCCCGGGCCGCACTGCTGGTGGAGCGGCACGGTCACGCTGGACTACTACACCGGTGAGATGCGGGAGACCTCCGCGCATCCCTGTGGGTTCAGCGATGACGAGTGCCGCGACATCTGGGCGCGGCTGATCAGCGCATAGCCAGCGCGCGCCGCACGACCCTTCCTCTCTGCTGATCTTTTCCAAAGGTGGTGCCATGCTCGGCGTGCTCGCGGACCCCACGGTTCGGATCGGGGTCTACATCGACGATGACCACGACTACTACCTGTCCCCGGTCGGCGACCTCGATGTGATCACCGAGGAGCGGGCGCATTTCGCGGACGGCACGTGGGCGGCGTACCGGCTGACGACGGTGGTGGAGTGCCCGCACTGCGACCATCGGTACAGCACGGACGTGCTCGGCGGCGTGGTGGTGGAGACGACCGCGCTGGCCGGGTCGATCGTCTGGGCTGATGACCTGGTCTTGCAGGAGAACCCCACCGGCTACCTGGCGACGCAGATCCGGGACCTGATCACCCAAGAGCGGGAGGACCCGACCCCGGCCACGGCCTGGCTGCCTCTTCCCGGGGACGACGCGCTGTGAGCCGGGTCGAGGCGCTGCCGCTGGCGAACGGCGCACGGGCATGCCGGGGGAACGTCGCGCTGCTGGTGTCTCCGCATCGGGAGCCGCTGACGGGCGGTGGCCCGGACGCCGTCCACGTCGACCTGATCGTGATCCGGTCGGTGACCCGTGACGGGCGGGTACGCGCCTACGAGGAGATGTGGCCGGGCGGGCGGCCCGTCCGTGTCGCGACCACCGCCTGGAAGATCACCGGTCTGGTCGACGCGTCGGTGCTCGACCCTGACCGCGCGGTCGCGATCGCCCGCGCGCACACCTACCCGGGCCACAGCCAGGTCTGCCCCTGGGCGTCGCTCGCCGAGGCCCGCGCGGCGTTGCGCCCCGCCCGCAAACC
>NZ_JAMPTM010000431.1 GCF_025403375.1 Frankia gtarii | reverse complement strand
GTGGCTGCGGCGACCGGCCGGCCCGCACCGACGGCCTCGTCGGCGCCGTCGCCATCCCCGGCGAACTCCGCCCACACGATCTTGCCTGCGGTCATCGGCTGGACTCCCCAGCGGGTGGCCGAGGCCGCGACCAGAGCCATGCCCCGCCCGGTCAGCCCGTCCCCGCCGGCCGGGGGGCGAAGCGGCATCGTCTGGCTGGCGTCGCTGACCTCCACCCGCAACGCCGCCCCGCCGGTATGGATCCGCACCTCGACCGGGGCGGCCCCGTGCAGCAGCGCGTTCGTCGTCAGTTCGCTCAGGACGAGGCGGACATCGTCGACGACCGGCTCCCACCGGGAGCCCGCGAGCATCCGGACCGCCAGCCTGCGTGCCCGGTGGACCCCGCCGGAGCGCCCGTCGAGACGCAGCGTGGCACGATCGCCATCGGCGTCGACCTCCACGCCATCCAGGTCCGGGTCCGGGCCCGCCGGGCCACCCCCGGAATCCCCCACCGGCTCGCCGCCGCCGCGCCGGTTCCCGTGCCCACCGTGCCCACCGTGCTCGGCGTGCCCATGCCCACCGTGCCCGGCGGGGATGGCGTCGCCCACCTCGCCGTGCCTGCCCGCCATGCCGGCCTCCCGTCCGACCGACCACTCCTGATGGCGGCCAACTCCTAGATACCGGCCAACCCGGATGGCCCGACGAGACGCGGCCCAGCCCCGTGCCTGTCGTTCACGGCCTGTCGTTCACTGCGCCTTTCGGCGAAGTCCAGCATGCCAGAGATGTCGGTCGAGCCCGGGTAATGCCGCCCGAACCGGTTGCCGGTGACCCGGCGCCGACCCTCGCCCCGAGGGGGCCGGACCTGGTCGTGATGCGTGACGCGCCGGCATCGGCCGGCGCGGTCGGCATCGTCACGGTGACCGGGCACCGCCGCGCTGTCATCGCGCCCGGGTCGTGGGCTGTCGGACCTCTCACCGAGAATTCCGGAGGATGCCCTGGCCGTCAGGCCGGGGAGGAATCCGGCTCCCCGCGGAGCGGGGCAGGGGTAGGCGATTCGCCGTCAGGTGAACCGCCGCGCGAACGCAGCACGTAACAGGTGGATGATTTCCCTGTCCGGGGAATAGTCGTCTTCTTCGATGGTTTCGGCGATCTGGGATCGCGGGTTGTTCGGGAATCTCAGAACCTTCTTCTGCGCGGTCCTGGTGGGTTAGGATCGGTTTGTGTAGAGGTTCCGGTTGTATCCCGGCGTGGCGCAGGAAGAGGTTCTTCTTGTGCATTGTGGGCAGGCGCGGTTCGTGTGGAACCTGTGTGTGGAGCAGCAGTCGTGGTGGAACCCGCGGCGTGGCCCCGCCCCCGGCTACGCCGAGTGGAATCGGCAGTTGACCGCGGCGCGGGGCGCCTGCGACTGGCTGGCGGCGGGCAGTGTGATCGTGCAGCAGCAGGCGTTGCGGGACTTCGCCACCGCGAGGGCGAACTTTTTCGGCGGGTCGCATCGGCGGCCGAGATGGCGTCGACGCGGGCGGGGTGAGGGGTTCCGGATCGTCGCGGTCAAGCCGGGTGATGTGCGGCAGGTCAACCGGCGCTGGTCGCAGGTGCGGATCCCCAAAGTGGGCTGGGTCAGGTTCCGCCGTAGCCGCACCGTTCCGGATGCCAGGTCCTACCGGGTGACGCGGGATCGTGCGGGTCGCTGGCATGTCGCGTTCGCCGCTGTCCCCGACCCGATTGGCGCCCCGGGCACCGGTGGGATTGTCGGGGTGGACCGGGGTGTGGCGGTGTCGGCGGCGTTGAGCACCGGGGAGTTGCTGCACTGCCCCGGGCTGCGCCCCGGCGAAAAGACCCGGCTGGTCCGGCTGCAACGCCGCCTCGCCCGAGCCAGGCGGGGGTCGCAGCGGCGGGCCCGGCTGGTCGGGCAGATCGCCCGAGTGAAAGCCCGGGAAGTTGACCGGCGTAAGGACTGGGTGGAGAAGACCAGTACCGCGCTGGCCCGCCGGTACGACCTGATCCGCGTGGAGGCGTTGCCGGTCGGGGCGATGACCCGTTCGGCGAAGGGTACCGTCGCCGAGCCGGGGCGCAACGTGCGGCAGAAAGCCGGGCTGAACCGGAGCATTCTCGCCCACGGCTGGGGGCTGCTCGTCGCCCGGCTGGAACAGAAGGCTCCCGGCCGGGTCGAGAGGATCAACCCCGCGTACACGTCGCAGACCTGTAACAGCTGTGGGACCCGAGACGGGGAGGCGCGCGAAAGCCAAGCCGTCTTCCGCTGCCGGGGCTGTGGGCAGCAGGGGAACGCGGACGTGAACGCGGCACGCAACATCGCCCTGGGGCATCAGTGGGCAACCACGTGGGTGACTGCGCGGGGAGGCGACGCCAACAGGCGGCCTGCGAACCGCGAACCCCAACATCGCGCACCCCCTCTCCCGGTGGATGGGTAGATGTTGGAATCCCCCGCGTTCACGCGGAGGAGGATGTCAATGCCGGACCCTGCACTGTCGGGCCCCCATGCCGGCCCTCCATGCCGGACCGCCGGTGCGGGGCATCCGCGTCCTGCCGGTCCTACTCGGCCGGAGTCGTCGGCGGGGCCGACCCGAGGAACAGCTCGCCCATCGCCCGGACCCGGTCGGTCAGCTCGGCCGGCTCGATGATCGTGAATGGCGCGCCGACGGTGCCGAGCACCATCGCGGGCCAGTCGAGCGACTCGACCTCCATCCGCAGCCGGCACGCATGGTCGTCGACCTCCTCCACGGTGCCCCACCTGCCCACCACCCCGGCGACCTCGGCGGCCGGCGCGGCGACGACCACCAGCACCCGATGACGGTCCCCCGCGCCGGAAACGGCGCGCTGGACGTACTGCGCCGCGTCCCCGCCGGGCGGCTGGCGCGGTCGGAAGCGGCGGCCGGTGGTGCTGGGCTCGGCGAGCCGGTCCACCCGGAAGGTGCGCCAGTCGTCCCGTTCGGTGTCGAAGGCGAGCAGGTACCAGCGTCCGCCGAGAGCGACGAGCCGATGCGGTTCGACGCGGCGCCGGCTGCGCGCCCCGGCCCAGGCCGTGTAGTCGAACCGCAGCTCCTCCTCGGCCCGGCAGGCCAGCGCGATCGCGGTGAGCAGCCCGGGGTCGAGCGTCGGGCCGTCCCACGGTGCGGGGACGGTGTACGCGGCGAGGGCGTCGACCTGCTGGCGCAGCCGCGACGGCAGGAGCTGGACGACTTTGGCCAGGGCCCGCACCGAGGTCTCGCCGACGCCCGCCACCGCCCCCGCGGCCGCGGTGCGCAACCCCACCGCGACGGCGACGGCCTCGGCGTCGTCGAGCAGCAGCGGCGGCATGGCCGTGCCGGCTCGCAACTGGTAGCCGCCGGCCACCCCGCGGGTGGCCTGGACCGGGTAGCCGAGCTCGCGCAGCCGGTCGACGTCGCGGCGCAGCGTGCGCGGGCTGACCTCGAGCCGCTCGGCGAGCTCACCGCCCGGCCAGTATCGGTGCGTCTGCAGCAGGGACAGCAGCCGCAACATCCGGGCGCTCGTGTCCGCCATCGCCTCGCCGCTCCACTCCCGCACCGTCCGGCGCCCACCGCCCGGCGTCAGGATGCCATGCCGCCATCCGGGCGCTGGCAGGGTCGGCGAACCGGGCGGTCGGTCCGGGGGCGGGCGAGGGC
>NZ_JAMPTM010000430.1 GCF_025403375.1 Frankia gtarii | reverse complement strand
GCCGTCGTCTCGAAGTCGCGGGGCCGTCGTCTCGAAGCAGCCGGCCCGACGGCGTGGAGGCGACCGGCGTCAGGGTCGGCGAGCGCCCTCGCCGACGCGGAGGCGACCGTCGAGGCCGGTCTCGCGCAGCAGGGCGGCGAATGCCGGGGTCGGCGAGGAAATCCGCAGCTCGGAGTGGACGCGGCGGAGCAACAGATCGGCCCGGAGCAGAGCGGCGAGCCCGGGGATGTCGATCAGCTGCAGGCCCGCGACGTCCACCGTCACCGTCCCCCCGCCCCGGCCCAGCAACTCGCCGATCTGCTCGCGGAACCGCAGCCGGCCGGCGGTGTCGAGCTCACCGGAGAGCTCGATGAACACGTCCTCGCCTGACCGCCGCACGGACATGGTCAGGGCTCCGGCGTCGACCCGCATGCTGCCCGCCCCCCCGAAGTCCTGATCACCGTGCGGGACCGACCCCCCGAACTGTTTACGGAGAGTAACATGACGGGGTCGGGCCGGCCGCCGTCCGGCGACGATCAGGCGCCGCGCAGCCGCCTGATCAGCGCGTTCGTCGAGCTGTCGTGGTGAGGCTGCGGGGAGTCCGCGGAGCCCGACGCACCGGGGGAGGCCAGCTCGGGCACGATTCGCCCGGCGAGCACCTTGCCGAGTTCGACGCCCCACTGGTCGAAGCTGTTGATGCCCCAGACGGTCCCCTGGGTGAACACCTTGTGCTCGTACAACGCGATGAGCTGCCCGAGCACGAACGGAGTCAGCTTCGGGGCAAGCAAGGTGTTGGTCGGCCGGTTGCCCGGGAAGGTCCGGTGCGGGACGAGGTCCGCGGCGATCCCCTCGGCGGCCACCTCCTCGGCGGGTTTGCCGAAGGCGAGAGCCTCGGTCTGGGCGAGGAAGTTGGCCAGCAGCAGCGCGTGCTGGTCCGGCCCGTCCGCCGGCCCCACGCCGGGATGATTCGGCCGGGCGAAGCCGAGGAAATCGGCCGGGACGATCGTCGTCCCCTGGTGCAGCAGCTGGTAGTAGGCGTGCTGCCCGTTCGTCCCCGGCGTTCCCCAGACCACCGGTCCGGTCTGTGTCCCCACCGGCCTGCCGGCGAGATCGACGCGCTTGCCGTTGCTCTCCATGTCGAGCTGCTGCAGATAGGCCGGAAAGCGGCCGAGGTACTGGCTGTAGGGCAGCACGGCGTGCGAGGAAAATCCGTAGAAGTCGCGATACCACACACCGATCAGCCCGAGCAGCACGGGCAGGTTCCGCTCGAACGGCGCGGTCCGGAAGTGCGTGTCCATCGCGGCGAACCCGTCGAGAAACTCGCGGAAGGCCACCGGACCGACCGCGATCATCACGGACAGCCCGATCGCCGAACCGACCGAATACCGGCCGCCCACCCAGTCCCAGAACTCGAACATGTTCTCGGTGTCGATGCCGAACTCGGCGACCTTCTCCGCATTCGTCGAGACCGCGACGAAATGGTGGGCAACCGCGTCCTCGCCGAGGGCCCCCGTCAGCCAGGAACGGGCGGCCCGCGCGTTGGCGAGCGTCTCCAGGGTGGTGAACGTCTTCGACGCGACGATGAACAGGGTCCGCGCCGGGTCGAGGTCGACCGTCGCCTCCCAGACGTCGGTCGGGTCGACGTTGGAGACGAACCGGACCGCGAGCCCGCGGTCGGAGTAGTCGCGCAGGGCGTCGTACGCCATCGCCGGGCCCAGATCGGAGCCGCCGATGCCGATGTTCACGACGGTAGTGATCCGCTCGCCGGTCGCCCCGCGCCACTGGCCCGAACGCACCTTCTCCGCGAAGGCGGCCATCCGGTCCAGCACCCGGTGCACCTCGGGCACCACGTCCACCCCGTCGACCTCGATCCGGGTCCCCGCCGCGGCCCGCAGCGCCACGTGCAGCACCGGCCGATTCTCGGTGACGTTGATCCGATCGCCGCGGAACATGGCCTCGATCCGCTCGGCAAGCCCGGCCCGCCGGGCGAGCGCCACGAGCAGCTCGACGGTGCGCGCCGTCAGCCGGTTCTTGGAGTAGTCGAGATAGAGCCCGTCCGTTTCAGCGGTGAACGCCTCACCGCGGGTGGGATCGGCGTCGAACAGGCTCCGCAGCGACACCTCCGACATCTCGTGCAGATGCGCGGTCAGCGCCGCCCATTGCGCCGTCGCGGTGATGTCGGGCGGAGCCACCAGGGCAGCGGGCTCGGTTGTCGACATGACGTGGGACGCCCTTCCTCGCAGGTTCAACACGTGTGCCGCCACAATCACCATCGGTGTCCGTGGCACGTCATCCGGACTCCTGCCCGTCATCCGACACCTGTCGCCTCATCCGGACCGTGGCGGCGCCGACACTCGTCGACCCCAGCAGCATGCACATGTCGCCGATCCGACGTCGTGGGGCGCCCCCGGACGGGCGGCGGAATGGGAAGGTCGGGGTCGTAGGATCACCAGGAACCCGACGAAGGTGTCATTGCAGGCCAGGATGCCGCGCTCGGGACGGGGGCGGCGGTAGGACGCGGTGCCCGACGGCGTTAGCGGACGGATCTGAACCTTGTTGATTGACAGATCACTCGTGGAGGCGGCGCTTCCGGGTTACACCGTCGAGGGCGACCTGGGCCGAGGCGGGTACGGTCTCGTGCTCGCCGGCCAGCATCGGCTCATCGGACGCAAGGTCGCCATCAAGATCCTGCTGGACACCTCCGACGATCCCGATCTGCGGGCCCGCTTCCTGTCCGAGGCCCGGGTGCTGGCCGAGCTCGACCACCCGCACATCGTGCGCATCCACGACTACGTCGAACACGAGGGCACCTGCCTGCTGGTGATGGAGCTGCTCTCCGGCGGCACCCTCAAGCAGCGGATCAGCGCGGGCCCGGTGTCCCCGGAGACGACCTGCTCGATCGGCCTGGCTGCCGCCGCCGCCCTGGCCAACGCCCACATGCAGGGCGTGCTGCACCGCGACGTCAAACCGGACAACATCATGTTCGCCGGCGACGGTCTGCTCAAGGTCACCGACTTCGGCATCGCCAAAATCTTCGACGGGGCGGAGACGACGGCCAGCGCGATCCTCGGCACCCCGCGGTACATGGCCCCCGAGCAGATCATGGGGGTGCGGCTGTTCCCGTCGACGGACCTCTACGCCCTCGCCGGGGTGCTCTACGAGATGATCGCCGGCCGACCGCTGTTCGGCCGCCAGATGGCGGTGCAGCCGCTCACCCACCACCATCTGACTGTCATGCCGGAACCGCTCACCACGGTTCCGCCGCCGGTCTCAATGGTGATCATGCGTGCGCTGGCGAAGGACCCGAACACCCGCTTCGCGGACGCGACGGATTTCGCCCTCGAACTCGCCCGCGCCGGCAGCCGGGCCTTCGGGCCGAACTGGCTGTCCCGGTCGGAAGTCAAAGTTCGGGTGGACGATGAGATCCGGGAGGCGGCGCTCGGTGTCTCGACCACCCCGCGGCCGCCGACCTCGGGCTCGCCGGGTCGCCTGGTCGGGCCCGCCCAGGGATCCGGCCCAGCCAGGCCCGGGTACCCAGCCGGGCCTGGCGCGTTCGGTACCCCCGCCGGTGCCGGCGGCCCGGCCTGGCCCGGCGGATCCGGCGGCCGGGGTGGGCCTGGCGGTCCGGGACCGGGCGGAGCGGGGC
>NZ_JAMPTM010000042.1 GCF_025403375.1 Frankia gtarii | reverse complement strand
GGGGCTGATAACCCGATCGCTCGACAGCCCACCAGCCCGACAGCCCGACAGCCCGACATCATCAATGAGTAGGAACCGAGTGGCGACGAGCCGGCGAGCGGCTGTCGCCACTTGCTGTCGCTACTCGCTGTCGCCACTCGCCATTTCCGGTCGCCGGGTCCGGCACGGCCCTGGTCGAGGTGGAACGCCGCGGAGCGGTCCGCCGCGGACCGGGTGCGTGCAGCCTGCCACACCGCCGTCGAAGGCTGCCGGCGGAAGGCACTGAACGGGAAACCCCGTCGATCTCCTCTGCGGTTCTCTGCAGGAACTCATGTCCCCGTCGGCGTGTCCCACCGGCCGCGTACGGCCTCCGCCGAAATCAAGGAGACGTAGGGGATTTTCTACGCAAGACTGTCTCGTCGTGCTGCTGACCATTGCCACGACGCACCCGCCGGCCCGTGACCTCGGGTTTCTGCTGCACAAGCATCCCGACCGGGTGCATGCGTTCACCGAGCCGATGGGCACGGCGCATGTGTTCTACCCGGAGGCGACCGGCGAGCGGTGCACCGTCGCCCTCCTGTTGGAGGTGGACCCCGTCGCTCTCGTGCGGGGACGCAAGGGGCCGGTGGGGGAGGGGTTCGCGCTCACGCAGTACGTCAACGACCGGCCGTACGCCGCGTCGAGCATGCTCGCGATGGCCCTCAAGGATGTCTTCCGCACGGCCATGACCGGCCGGTGCGACGCGCGACCGGAGCTCGCCGCCGCGGCCATCCCGCTCGAGATCCACGTGCCCGCGGTCGCCTCCCGAGCAGGCGCGGATCTGCCACGGCGCCTGTTCGAACCGCTCGGCTGGCGGGTGGCGGTGGCGACCGGCCCGCTCGATCCCGACATTCCCGACTGGGGCGAGTCGCCCTACCTCGACGTTCGGCTGGCCGGGGAGCTCCGGCTCGCCGATGCGCTCAACCACCTGTACGTGCTGCTGCCGGTCCTGGATGACGCGAAGCACTACCGGGTCGGCGGCGACGAGGTCGACAAGCTGCTGCGGGCCGGTGCCGACTGGCTGCCGACCCATCCGGAGTCCGAGCTCATCGCCCGCCGTTACCTGTCCCATCGCCGGGAGCTGACCCGGTCGGCGTTGGCCCGCCTCGCCGAGGTGGACGACACCGAGGCCGAGCAGCTGGACAACGCCCTCGGCGGCGCCGTCGCCCTCGACGCGGCGGACCGTCCGCTCTCCCTGGCCGAGCAGCGCCGCGGCGCGGTGCTCGCCGTGCTGCGTTCGCAGGCCGCCCGCCGGGTCGGTGACCTTGGCTGCGGCGAGGGGCTGCTGGCCCGGGATCTGCTCGCGGAGCGGACCATCGAGCACGTGCTCGCCGCGGACGTGTCCGCGCGGGCGCTGCGCATCGCGGGCAGGCGGCTGCGGGTGGCGGAGCTGACCGACTCCCAGCGGGCCCGTCTCACCCTGATCCAGTCCTCGCTGACCTACCGGGACGAGCGGTTGACCGGCTTGGATGCCGCAGTGCTGATGGAGGTCGTCGAGCATGTCGATCCCGCGCGGCTCGGCGCCCTGGAGGCGACCGTCTTCGGCTACGCCGCCCCCGGCATGGTGATCGTCACCACCCCGAACGTGGAGTACAACGTGCGCTTCTCGACGCTGCCCGCGGGGGCGATGCGGCACCGGGACCACCGCTTCGAGTGGTCCCGGGCGCAGTTGCGCGCCTGGGCCGATCGGGTCGCCGCCGAGCACGGCTACACCGTCCGCCACCTTCCGGTCGGACCGGACGACCCCGACGTCGGGCCGCCGACGCAGCTGGCCGTCTTCAACCGGACGGTGGCCGCATGACGCCGCGTGAGCTCGCTGTTCCCGAGCTCAGCCTGGTCGTCCTGATCGGGGTGAGCGGTTCGGGGAAGTCCACCTTCGGCCGGACGCACTTCCGGTCGACCGAGGTGATCTCGTCCGACTTCTGCCGTGGTCTGGTCGCCGACGACGAGAACGACCAGTCCGCCACGCCCGAGGCGTTCGAGCTGCTGCGCTACATCGCCGGCAAGCGCCTGGCGGCCGGTCGGCTGACGGTGGTCGACGCCACCAACGTCCAGCCGGACGCACGCCGCCCGCTGGTCGCCCTCGCCCGCGAGCACGACGTGCTGCCGGTCGCGATCGTCCTCGACGTGCCCGAAGGGGTGTGCGCGGCGCGCAACGCGAACCGCCCGGACCGCGACTTCGGCCCGCACGTCCTGCGCCGCCAGCGTGACCAGCTCCGACGCGGGCAGCGGGGGTTGGCGCGCGAGGGGTTCCGCACCGTCCACCTGCTGCGCGGCGAAGGCGAGATCGCGGACGTCGCCGTCACCCGGACACCGCTGTTCAACGATCTGCGGCACGAGACCGGCCCGTTCGACGTCATCGGCGACATCCACGGCTGCCGCGCGGAGCTGGAGACGCTGCTGGCGAGACTCGGCTACACCCTGCGCCGCGACGAGGCCGGGAGAGCGGTCGGCGCCCATCGGGCAGACCGTCGAGTGATCTTCGTGGGTGACCTCGTCGACCGCGGCCCGGACACTCCCGGGGTGCTGCGGCTGGTGATGGGGATGGTCGCCGCCGGCGAGGCGTTCTGCGTGCCGGGCAACCACGAGAACAAGCTGCTCAAGGCCCTGCGTGGCCGGGATGTGCGCATCGGCCACGGCCTGGCCGAGTCACTCGCGCAGCTCGCGACGGAGCCGGCGCCGTTCCGGGCGGAGGTCGAACGCTTCCTCGACGGTCTGATCTCCCACTACGTGCTCGACGGCGGCCGGCTGGTCGTCGCGCACGCCGGTCTGCCCGAGCGCTACCAGGGCCGCGCCTCGGGGCGGGTCCGGGAGCTCTGCCTGTACGGGGAGACGACCGGGGAGAGCGACGAGTACGGCCTGCCGGTGCGCCACCCGTGGGCGCGGGAGTACCGGGGGAAGGCGACGGTTCTCTACGGCCACACGCCCGTGCCGACCCCGGAGTGGGTCAACAACACCCTCTGCGTCGACACCGGATGCGTCTTCGGCGGGAGCCTGTCG
Source organism: Frankia gtarii (assembly GCF_025403375.1). Taxonomy (GTDB): domain Bacteria; phylum Actinomycetota; class Actinomycetes; order Frankiales; family Frankiaceae; genus Frankia; species Frankia gtarii. Next base: position 29,616 of record NZ_JAMPTM010000042.1, on the reverse strand, counting down.
GCCCTGCGCTACCCGGAGCGCGAGCTCGTCGCGGTGCCGGCGGCCGAGGTCTACTGGGCACCGGCGCGGCCCTTCCCGACCAACCCGCAGGCCGCGGACTGCGCCGAACGGCCCGCGGTGGGGTCCGTCGCGGTGGGCCGGCGGGATCCCGACGTCCTCGACCTCACCGACGTGCTGGGCACCCGGGTCGTCGAAACACGCCACCTGAAGCGGATCAGCGTGCGGGAGGGGAACGCGGCCGCCGCCCTGGAGGTGATGAGCCGGTTCGCGATCGACCCGCGGTGGCTGCTCCACCTGCCGCCGACGATGAGCCCGGTGGCCACCTCCACCGTCGCTGACCTGCTCGAACACCCCGACCAGGCCTTCGAGGCCTACCGCGACGACGGCGTCGGCGCGGTGGTCTGCGAGGAGAAGCACATGGGTTCGCGGGCGGTCGCGCTCGTGTGCCGGTCGCTCGCCGCGGCGCGGGCCCGGTTCGGCGCGCCCGACGACCAGACGGGCGCGGTGTGGACGCGCACCGGGCGGCCGTTCTTCCCGACCGAACTCACCGTGCAGCTCGTCGACCGGCTGCGCGCCGCCGCCGAGACGGCCGGGCTGTTCGACGAGCTCGACACCTCCTGGCTGCTGCTCGACGCCGAGCTGCTGCCCTGGAGCGCCAAGGCCGGGCAGCTTCTGCGCGAGCAGTACGCCGCGGTCGGGGCCGCGGCCCGCGCCAGCCTGCCGGTCGCGGTGGACCTGCTCGACCAGGCGGCGCGGAACGGTCGGGACGTGAACGAGCTGCTCGCCCGGACCCGATCCCGGGCGGCGAACGCCGCGGCATTCGCCGCCGCCTACCGGCCCTACCAGTGGCCGACCGACGGCCTGCGCGGTGTTCGGATCGCACCCTTCCAGGTGCTGGCGAGCGAGGGCGCGGCCCATCACGGGCGGCCGCATGCGTGGCATCTCGGCCTCGCCGACCGCCTGGTGGCCGCCGACCCCGACCTGGTCGCGCCGACCCGGCGGATCTTCGTCGACACCACCGATCCGGAGTCGGTCGCGACGGCGACCCGATGGTGGACCGAGCTGACGGCGGCGGGTGGCGAGGGGATGGTCGTCAAACCTGCCGAGAACCTGGCCCACGGCCGGCGTGGCATCGTCCAGCCGGGGCTGAAGGTGCGCGGCCGGGAGTATCTGCGGATCATCTACGGCCCGGACTACACCGAGCCCGACAACCTGAAACGCCTACGCGAGCGCGGTCTCGGGCTCAAGCGTTCGCTGGCGCAGCGCGAATACGCCCTCGGGTTGGAGGCGCTGGACCGCCTCGCGCTCGGCGAGCCGCTGTGGCGGGTCCACGAATGCGTCTTCGCCGTGCTCGCCCTCGAATCCGAGCCGGTCGACCCACGTCTGTGAGGTCGCTGCGCCGTCTGTGCGGACTGCGTCAAGGAGCAGGTCGCGGTGAGTGGGCTGGGATGCGGTCGGGGATGGCCTGGGCGGCTGCGAGGTAGCGGGGATCGGGGCGCAGCGCGTGTTCGCGCAGGCAGGCCTCGGTGAACTTGAGAACGTGTTCGTCGCCGTGCTCGACCGCTCGGGAGATCAGTTCGTCGACGCTGCGGACGTTCGTGTCGGCCGCGCTGGCGCGGGCGGTCTCCTCGCCCCGGTTGGTGCCGGTGAAAACCAGGAGCATCGCCGCGTGGATCTGCCACATGGCGGCGACGGACGGTGCGTGCAGCTCGGTGGGCAGATAGGGCAGGACCAGGCGGATGGCGGCGGGCGCGGTGACGGCATGGATCAGTGGTATCGGCGAGTAGTCGGTGTGGACCAGGCAGAGGCCCGCGAACTGGGCGGTCAGGTCGCTGAGCAGCGACTGCGCCTGATCGGCCCGCAGCGCGGCCAGGGCGTCAAGGTAGCCGGGCTGCTCGTCGAGCCGGCTGAGGCGATCGTGCAACAGGGCTGTCGGCGGGGCGGTCGGATCGAACGGTGTCCGGGGGAGGGCGGCGACGGCGGTGGCCACGTCGTGCCGGCCCTCGAGCCGGGGGGTGCCAGGCAGCGGGGTGAACCGGGCAGCCCAGTAGGCGAGCCCGCGAGCCAGCTCGGTCAGCTGCTGGGGGCTGGCCGCGCCGTCGGCGGCAGCGACGCTGCGCACGGCGTGCGCGGTGCGGATCGCACCGTGCGTCAACCGGGACATCAGGCCGGGCAGCAGCCGGGGCCACCACCGGCCCAGCACCTCGCGCCACGGTGCTTGCGCCAGCTCGCGGTGGAACAGGTACTCCCAGTCCCCGACCCGGTCGATGACGCCGAGCGCCGGGCGCCAGGCGGACTCGTCCGTCGGGTCCAGGTCGAACCGGCGGGAGGGCCGGTCATGGTTCGCCATGGCGGCGCGGTAGGCGTCCACCCATGCGGGGATCGCGTCGCCGTGGCCGAGCACGGCCAGGGTCTCGGCCCCCATCGGGCCGTGGCTGGCGAGGTCGGCCTGGCCGGCCCGCTCGTAGCCGAGGTCGTCGAGGCGGTCGAGGGCGTCGGTCACCGCGTCGCCGTAGCTGATCGAGGTCATGTGGCTCACGTCTCTCACATCGGCCCCGTACTCGAGGCCATAGCTGTGGATATCCGAACACTTTGTATATTCCAACTGTCTACGATTGTGGCGTGCGACGTAAACAGGTGGCGGACGACGATTTCGAGAGCCCAGGCACGTCGGTGCCAGGGCGGCCGACGGCGCAGGAGCTCGACGTGCTCAAACACGTGCCGTTGCTGGCCGCCTACTTTCAGCGGGCCCGCACGGAGATGCCACCGGAGCTACGGGGGATCTTCGACGTGCACGGGCTGACCGCCCGGCACGGTGCCGTCCTCACCCAGCTACTGACCGACACGCCAACCAGCATCACCGAGCTGGCCGCCTGTCTGGGCGTGTCGCTGTCGACCGCGAGCCAGCTCGTCGGTAACCTCAGCGACGCCGGTGTGGTCGAACGCCGCGAGGACCCGAGCAACCGGCGCCGCACGCTGGTGTCGCTGCGGGAGCAGTACCGGCCTACGGTCGAGTTGTTCATCGCCACCCGCTCGGCGCCGTTGCTGCGCGCGCTGGCCGGCTTGTCCGCCCGGGATCGGCAGGGATTCGTCGCGGGCCTCGCCGCATGGAGCGCCGAAGCTCAGCCGTAGCCGACCAGCGGCGGACCCGGGCCGCGGTCTGGAAGAATTCCGGGAACCGCCGTCCCGGTCGGAGTTCCGGCTCACGGGCGGTCGTGCCTGATGAGATCTTCCCACTGGAGGTGAAGGCGATGACCGCCTCGACGCCGCGGATTCCTCGACACATCCCGATCGACACCGCCGCCCGCCGCGGCACCCTGCAGATCGCCAGTTACCAGCTTGGTGATCATCTCGTCTGGGCCGCGACGGACAACCTCGGCGTCGTCGCCCTGGCCGGCACGCGCGAGGAGCTTCAGCGGGCGCTGGACGAGTTCGAGGAGTAGCGCGGTGGGGGGTTGTTCGGCTCCTTGCCCGTGATGATCAGCTCGCCGACCGTGCCCGCCACGTCCTCGATCGGCACGTCCGGGTCGACGGGTGCTGGTACAACACGTCGATGTGGTCGGTCCTGAGGTGACGCAGGCTGTTCTCGGTGACCTCGCGGATGTGGTCCGGCCGGCTGTCGAGCGCGACCCCGACGCGCCGCGGGTCGCTCAGGTCGAAGCCGAATGTGGTGGCGATCACGATGTCATCGCGGAAGCCTCGCACGGCGCGGCCGAGTAGTTGCTCATTGCTGCCGGCGCCCAGGCCGTACCGCTCGGTGGTGCTGCGACTCGACGGTCGGGTGCTGTCTGACCTACTGCTGGAACTGGACGGGACGGACCCGCGCACGCTGCCCGGTCCCGGCGGGCAGATCGTTGCGCCGATGACACCGGACCTCATCGACGCGGTCATCCGGTGGGCGGGGCTGCTCGACACCCCGCAGGACATCCGCCCGCTGGCGCCGAGCCGCGGAGGAACGTTCAGGGAACGCCCGGTCCGTAGAGTCCTCTGTGACCGAACAAGCTCGGGGTTTCGGCGCCGCAGCTTTCAGGCGAACCTCATCGAGGCTTCCCCTGACACCTCCCAGCGAATGGAGACACTGATGTCCCTGACGATCGGTAGCACCGCCCCCGACTTCGTGGCAGCGACCACGGAGGGTCCGATCTCGTTCCACGAGTGGATCGGTGACTCGTGGGCGGTGCTGTTCTCGCACCCCAAGAACTTCACTCCGATCTGCACCACCGAGCTCGGCTACCTGGCCCGGATCAAGTCCGAATTCGACCGCCGTAACGTCAAGATCATCGGCCTGTCGGTCGACCCGATCGAGGCGCACGCCGCGTGGGCCAAGGACATTGAGGAGACCCAGGGCACCGCGCCGAACTACCCGCTCATCGGCGACGCCGACTTTGCGATCTCCAAGGCGTACGGCATGCTCGGAGCCGACGTCAGCGGCGACCCGTCGGACCGCACCGCTGCAGACAACCAGACCGTGCGCAACGTGTTCGTCGTCGGCCCGGACAAGAAGATCAAGCTGGTGCTGGTTTACCCGATGACGACCGGGCGCAACTTCGACGAGGTCCTGCGGGTCATCGACTCGCTGCAGCTCACCGCGAAGCACAAGGTCGCCACCCCGGTGAACTGGAAGCAGGGCGACGACGTCGTCATCGCCGGCTCGGTTTCCAACGACCAGGCCAAGGAGATCTTCGGCAGCTGGGACGAGCCGAAGCCCTACATCCGCATCGTCCCGCAGCCGTCCGCCTGATCACAGGGCGCTGGTCGCGGCCGGGTCGGGCCGGAGCGGTTCGGCGGCGGGCGGGTCGTCGTCGGGGTCACCTCGACCCCGTTCACGTGCCCGCCCGCCCCGAGCGAGACGCGCTGCGTCACCGCGGTGGCTGGCAGCCGGGGCACCAGAACAGGTTGCGGCCGGCCAGGCTGGTGGTCAGCACCGGGGTGGCGCAGATCAGGCAGGGCTGGCCGGCACGGCGATAGACGTAGACCTCACCGCCGTGGCCGTCGACCCGAGGCGGGCGGTCCATCGCCTCGGGGGTGTGCTCGGGGCGCACGGTGTCGATCCGACCCGTCCGCAGCCCGTCGGCCATCAGCGTGACCAGGTCGGCCCACATGGCCGCCCACTGCCCCCGGGTCAGGTCACGACCTGGCACCAGCGGGTCGAGGCCGGCCCGGAACAGCACCTCGGCCCGGTAGATGTTGCCGGGGCCGGCCACCACCGTCTGGTCGAGCAGGAGGACGGCGATCGGGACGCGGCTGCGTTCGATCCGCCGCCAGGCCAGCTCCGGGTCGGCGTCGGCGCGCAGCGGGTCCGGGCCGAGCCGGTCGTGCAGCGTCTTCACCTCGCCGGGTTCGAGCAGTTCGCAGGCGTTGGGGCCGCGCAGGTCGGCGTATCCGGTGTCCGCGGTCAGCCGCAGCCGGACGGCGCCGATCGGTGTGGGGGCCGGAAGTGGGCCGACGGCGTACTTGCCGTAGATGCCGAGGTGAACATGCAGGACCTGGTCGTGGTCGAACCGTAGGAGCAGATGCTTGCCGTGCGCCTCGGCGGCGGTGAGCAGCCGCCCGTCCAGCCGGCGCGCTCCCTCGGTGAAACGGCCCTGGGGGCTTGCCACGGCCACCGGCCGGCCGGCGAACATCTGCCGGTGAAGCGCGGCCAACCTGTGCACAGTGTGACCTTCGGGCATAGTCGGGTGAGCATACTGCCGCGGTCGGCCGCGGCGCCGGGCCGATCCGACGCGACCGCGGTGTTTCCGCGCCGCGGGAATCGGTATCTCCTACCCCGACGGGCGGCGCCCGCGGACCTCGTGTGGCCGCCTGGCGTAACCAGACGTCGGCCGTGAGGGGACCATGCGAACACGTTGTCAGATACGAGTTCCGGCACGGGGTCACGCCCGCGCACGCCGGTGGCAGGTGCGTGATGGCGGGTGAGCCGACGGTGGCCGGGGTGGGCCGGGAGCGCCGCACCGTCGCGCTGGACGAGGCGTACGCGGTAGGGGGCGACCTGCCGCTTCCGGGGGCCGGCCGGACGCTCGAACGCTGGTCGGCGCTGGCAGCGCTCGCGGTGGACGATGTGGTGCTCGCGCGGCTCGCGGAGGCGCACGCCGACGCGGTGGCCATCATCGCCGAGCTCACCGGAGAACCGCTGCCGCCGGGATCCCGCTGGGGGGTGTGGGCTGCGGAGGATCCCGCCGGTGTCCTGACCGCCACCCCGCTCGACGGGCAAGGTGCGGACTGGCTGCTCGACGGGGCGAAGGCCTGGTGTTCCGGGGCGACGCTGCTGACCCATGCCCTCGTCACCGCCCGCCACGGCCGGAACCGGCAGTTGCTCGCGGTCGCGTTGGATGCCCCCGGGGTCACCGTCGCCGGCGATGACTGGGCGGACCCCGGCATGAAGGGCGCCGACACCCGCCAGGTGATTTTCGGGCGGGTGCGCGCCCGCGCAGTCGGCGGACCGGACGACTACCTGCGCCGCCCCGGGTTCTGGATCGGCGGGATCGGCGTCGCGGCCTGCTGGTACGGGGGCGCCACCGCCGTGGCCGCGCCGCTGCGGAAGCGGGTGGGTGACCGCGGGGGCGACCCGCATGCGGCGGCCCATCTCGGCGCCGTCGACGTCGCGCTCGGTGGCGCCCGCGACGTGCTGCGGGCGGCGGCGGCCGCGGTCGACGCGCGCCCCGAGGCGGATCACGCGCGCCTCGCCCGGCGGGTGCGGGCGACGGTGGCGGGGGCGGCGGTTGAGGTGACCCGCCGGGTCGACCGGGCGCTCGGGCCGGCGCCGCGTGCACGCGACCGCCGGCACGCCGCTCGCGTGGCCGACCTGGCGGTCTACATCCTCCAGGACCATGGCGAACGGGACCTGGCCGTGCTCGGCGCCGACGTCGCCACCGCGGCCGAGCCGGGCTGGTCGCTGGGGGATTCGCGGAGGATTCGATGACGCTGCCGCAGCGGTACTTCGACGAGTTGTATGCGGGCGACGGCGACCCGTGGGGATTCGCCGACCGCTGGTACGAGCGGCGCAAACGGGCGCTCACCGTCGCCCTGCTCCCCGACGACCACTACGCGACCGCCTACGAGCCGGGCTGCTCGATCGGCCTGCTGACCCGCGATCTCGCGGCCCGCTGCGGCCGGCTGCTGGCCACCGACGTGGCGCCCGCCGCGGTGACGGCCGCCGCCCGCCGCACCGCCGACCTGCCGAACGTGCGCGTCGAGGCGGCGCGGCTGCCGGGGGACTGGCCCGCGCAGACGTTCGAACTCGTGGTGCTCTCCGAGGTGGGCTACTACTTCGACCAGGCCGACGCCCGCCTCGTCGCCGCCCGTGCCACCGCCTCGGCCGGCACGCTGGTCGCCGTCCACTGGCGGCATCCCGTCGAGGACTACCCGTGCGGGGGCGACGCGGTGCACGCCCTGCTCGGGGAGGCCGCCGCCGGTGCGGGACTGACGCGCCTCGTGCACCATCTCGAGGACGATCTGGTGGCGGACGTCTGGGCGCGCGACGCCCGCTCGGTCGCCGAGCGAACGGGCCTGCGATGAAGCGGGTCGGTCTCGCCAGGAAGGGGACCCGGCCGCCCATCAACCGAATCGGCCGCTCATGAATCGGATCAGCAGGGTCGGCGTGGTGGTCCCGGCCCACGACGAGCAGGATCTGATCGGGGCCTGCCTGGACGCCCTGAGCGAAGCGGTCCACCATCCAGGTCTGCGCGGCGTGGGCGTCGAGGTGTTGGTCGTGCTCGACGACTGCGGCGACGAGTCCGCCCGGCACTGCCGGACGCGCGCGGTGCCGACGCTCGCAGTGCGGGAGCGGAATGTGGGACGGGCCCGGTTGCGCGGATTCGCGCACCTGATCTCCCGGGCATCGGTGGGCGCGGCCCAGGCCCATCCACGCGCGGTGTGGCTCGCTTCCACCGACGCGGACAGCCGGGTCTCCCCCGATTGGATCATGACCCAGGTGGAGCTCGCGTGCGACGGCGCGGACGCGGTGTTCGGCGTGGTCGACATCGACGACTGGGACGGATTCCCCGCCCCCGCCCAGCGACGTTTCCTGCGGCACTACCGCGGGGCGGAACCTGCGGACCCGGGTCTGCACCGGCATGCGCACGGCGCCAACCTGGGAGTCCGGCTCGACGCCTACAACCGGGTCGGCGGCTTCCCCCCGCTTTCCGTCGGCGAGGACAACGCGCTGTCCGTGAACCTGCACCGCCATCCCGACCTGCGTGTCCTGCACACCACCGCGGTGCGGGTCACCACCAGTGCCCGCCGCGACTCCCGCGTCGAGGGCGGATTCGCCCACGTCCTGAGTGGCTTCGAATAGTCCGCGGCGCCGATTCGAGGCTGGCCGGTCAGGGGTCGATCATGTTGGTGGGGACGTCGCAGATCAGGTAGGGGACACGGGCCTCGCACTCTTTGCAGGAGTGTGCGGTCCAGGAGTTCGTGGCGCCCTTGCCATGCCAGTTCTTGAATATTGCGCGTATCTTGGCCGACGCGTTGGAGCCGACATACGCCATCTCGCTCATGCGCACATAGCCGACCGAATTCCAGGCGAGTTTCTTGGCGCCCAGGCCGAGCAGGAGCTTGATGGCCGAACACGACTTTGTTAGATTATCTACGGTCGGGCTCAGCTCCACTCTCGCACCGCGGACCGTCCACCACTCCTCCTTCTTTTCCTGATCGGGGATCTTCGGGTTCACGGTCTCCCATTCCCCGCGGTGATAGGTGATGTTCTTCAGGTGCTTGGGCTGTATCCACGGACCTTCCAGCTTCTTGTTCCAGCCGCTGGAGGCGATGAGGTAATATTCCTTGTTGTCGATTCTTGCCTCGAGAACGCCCATCATGAAGCCGCAGTCGGGATCTCCGGTCAGCTCGCTGTCGCTTCTGAGGTTGTCGTCCACGGTGCGTAGGACTCCGCGCAGATCCGCGCTGTCGACGAGCTCCGGAATTCCGTGCAGCGGCTTACCGTCTGTCTTCTTCTTGCTCCTGGCGAGGCCGCAGCGGGGACAGGTGTCGGACGCCCGGCCGCCGTGCCTGAGGTTCGGCTCGACGGCCGGCTTGTAGGGGCGCTTCTTCGTCTTCGTCGGCATGCGAGGCCTTCCGTCGGATCTTGCGCTGCGGACGCCGAACGGCGGAGGGTCCTGATTTTGACACAACCGGTCCGATGGTGCGAGAGGGTTTTTTCCCGTCTTGACGGACGGTCAACTGTGAGCAAAAGAGAGAAAACCGGACATCAAGTAACTGTGTTGAAAGTCGGCGGGCGCCGGTTAGTTTGCTCGTCTAACGTCTGTGTCGGGCACGTCCGAACGGTCGGAGGGAAATGCGTCGTGGCGATGACCGTCGGCAAGCTGAAGGAATGGCTGGGTGGTCTCGCTTCGGTGCGGGACCTGACCCTTCCCGACGATCTCCCGGCGGGTCTCGGCGATCTCGGGAACGCGGTGAACATCGATGCCCTGACGGGTTGGTTCGCCGCGGGAAAAAAGCTCACCGACATCGAGCCGGACCCGGATAGTCTGTGCCTGAGTGGCACCATCGCGGCTGGCACGCCGACTATTTCCCTGTGGTTCTTCGCCGCCGATGCTCCGGCCGCTCCGGCCGCTCCGGCCGGGAATGCGGAGGGCGCCGAGGTCATCGGTGTCCAGATCGCGCTGTCGCTGGCGAGCCATCCCGTGCTGTCGGTGCTCAGCGACATCGGGCTGAACGACGTCCAGCTCGTCTACCAGATCAATCAGCTGGACGGCGCGACCGTCCGCGAGCTTGCCGTCCAGGCGGAGCTGGCCCCCAAGGACGGCACCCCGCTCGCCCTGACGTGCGCGCTCGACTTCAGCGGCGCGCAGGCGAGCTTCGAGTTCATCGTCCAGCCCGAGGTGGGGCAGGGGTGGCCCGTCGCCGCCGCGTTCTTCGGGCTGTTCGGCGCCAAACCGCCGCCCGTGCTGACCGGCATCGAGCTTCACCGGCTGATGGTGGCCTACGACCACGGCTCCGGAATGTCGGGGTCGGGATTCCGGGTGGAGGTGGACGCCGGCTTCCCGCTGGGCGATGTCACGGCCGACCTCGATCTCCAGGCGAAGCTGACCCGCCGGTCCGACAGGTCCGGCTACGACCAGGAGTACGGCGGCCGCCTGCTGCTGGACGTGCCGACCGAGGACGGCGACCGCACGCTGACGTTCACCGTCACCGACGCCCAGAACGCGGACTTCACCGCGAGCTGTGAGGACTCCCGGGGCGTGTCCCTCGCCGATCTTGCCTGGTTGCTGGGCCTGACGGACCCCTCCACCGACGACGTGCTTGCCAAGCTCGGCACCATCACCAAGCTCACGGTGGGGTACGCCACGGCTCGCCGGTCGGTCGTGCTCGCCGTGGGCGAGGCCGGTGGCGGTTCGCTCGTCGTCGTGTCCGACAGGCCGGCCTCCGGTGAACGGGCCTGGGTGGGCAGCCTGAGTCTGGGGCTGCATGCCGGGCTGTCGGACATCCCGCTGCTGCACGGCCGGATTCCCGCCGGCGAGGACGTCGCCCTGCGCGGGATCGGCCTGCTGGTCGCCTCCGCGGACCTGCCCGCCGTCCGCGTCGGTCAGCTCAACGCGGCGCTGACGGCGAGTGACCCGGCGTTGCCGCTGCTGCCCATCGACGGGATGCGCAAGGGGCTCGCCCTCACGGTGCAGGTCCAGCTGCCGGGCCGGACCGCGCCGACCACGCTCGCCGTCCGCGGTGGCAGTGGTGGCAGTGGTGGTGGTGTCGTGACTTCGGCTCTCGAACCCGCCCGGTCGCAACGCGCCCCGCGGGGCGGCGAACTCGCCGCGGGCGGCTCCGGCGGGCTGCCCCTGGTCGCCTGGATCGACGTGCAGCGTTCCATCGGCCCGCTGCACGTGCGCCGCGTCGGCGCCGGCTACGCCGACGGCACCGTCTGGGTCCTGGTCGACGCCTCCCTGGGCCTGGCCGGGCTCACCGTCGGCGTCGTCGGACTGGGCCTCGGCACGGAGCTGTCCGACCTGACGAACGTGCAGGCCCGGCTGGACGGGCTGACCGTCGCCTACAGCCGGCCGCCGTTGACGATCAAGGGCGGCCTGGTGAACCGGCCCCCGGACGCCACCTACGACACCCTGATCGAGGGCGTCCTGGCGGTCGCGGCCCAGGACTGGGGGCTGACGGCGCTCGGCGCGTTCGCGCGGGCCAGGGCACATCCCGACGAGCCGTCGATGTTCCTGTTCGGCCGGATCAGCGGCGAGTTCGGCGGGCCGCCGCCGATCGACATCACCGGCATCATGGCCGGCTTCGGCCTCAACACCGACCTGCGTCTGCCCCAGGGCGACCAGGTCGTCCAGTTCCCGTTCCTGGCGGACATGACCACCACCGACCCGGACACCGACCCGCTGACGGTGCTGTCCGGCCTGATGGGCGGCGCGGACGCCTGGGTCCGGCCCGCGTCCGGGGCGCTGTGGTTCGCCGCCGGCCTCGCCTTCAACGTCGTCGGGTTCCTCGACGGCCAGGCGCTGCTCGTGCTGGAGGTCGGCGACGACTTCGCCGTCGCGGTGCTCGGCACGGCGGCGGCCCGGTTCCCCAAGGATGCGGGCCTGCCGGCCTACGCGCGGGCGCGGCTGGGGATCTCGGCCACCTACCGGGCCAGCGAACGCGTCCTGAAGGTGGCCGCGCAGCTCGCCCCCGGCTCCTTCCTGCTGTCCGAGGCGTGCGTGCTGACCGGCGGGTTCGCCCTCTACGTGTGGTTCGACGACGCGCACGCCGGCGACTTCGTGCTGACGCTGGGCGGCTACCACCCCGGCTACCCGGTGCCGGCGCACTACCCGCGGGTGCCGCGGCTGGGCTTCTCCTGGCCGGTCACCGCGGAGCTGAGCATCAGCGGTGGATCGTACTTCGCGCTGACCCCCGGGGCGATCATGGCCGGCGGTGGGCTGGACGTCGACTACCGGTCCGGCAACCTGCACGCCTGGCTGACCGCGCACGCCGACATTCTGATCGAGTGGGCGCCGTTCCACTTCGACGCCGGGATCGGCGTGAGCATCGGCGTCAGCTACCTGCTGGACCTCTGGTTCGTCCGCAAGACCATTCGGGTCGAGGTCGGCGCGTCGCTGCGGCTGTGGGGGCCGCCGACGGCCGGCGAGGTCACCGTCCACCTGTGGTTCGTCTCGTTCAGCATCGCCTTCGGCGACCGCGGCGGCGGCGGCGACGGGCCGGCGCCCTGGTCGGACGTGGTCGCCCAGCTTCCCGCGCCGGACGACGCCATCCGGTTGATCCCGCTGGATGGGCTGACGCCGCAGCGGGCAAAGGACGATCATGGTGGCGAGCTGTGGATCGTCGGCCCCGGCGCCTTCTCGTTCGCCGTGCGGGCCGCCATCCCCGCGAGCATCCTGCAGCTCGACGCGGACGGGCCGACCCGGATCGACGGCCACAACGTCAACATCCGCCCCCGCCGCGACGAGGGCCGGGACCTGGCCTCCGTCCTCACCGTCATGCTGACCAAGCACGGTCAGGCGCACGCCCTGGGCGCCTGGTACCAGGGCGACCGAACGGCGCAGAATCGGGCGAACCTGCCCGCCGCGCTGTGGGGTCCCTACGACGGACGGCTGACCACCGGCAGCGCGCAGCGGGTGGACGACCAGCTCATGGGCGTCGACCTGCGGCTGCCGCCGCCCATCGTGGGCAGCACCCCGGGGCCGATCCTGGCCGGGACGATCGCCCACGACGACCGCCGGCCCGACGGGGAGCTGCCGCTGCGGCAGCCCACGGCCGCGCGGCTGGTCCCCGACCCGAGCGACGACACCTCCCCCGACCTCGGCGACATCGCGGCCCAGCTGACGGGCACCCTGGTCGACCAGTCCCGGGACCGACTGTTCGCGGCGATGGGTGACCTGGGCGTGAGCCCCGGCACCAACGGCCGGCTCAGCGCCGAGGACGCGCTGGTGGCGGGCGACCTCACCGTGAAGCCGGCGGGCACCGTCCCGGGCACGCCGACGGCCAGCGAGCGGCTGTACGTGCTGGGCGCCGGGCAGACCGTGACGCCGGTCGACGCCCAGAGCCTGATCCCCTACGAGCCCTTCACCCTGCGGTACCCGAACCCGACGCGGCTCGCCGTCAGCCCCGACGGCAGGCTCCTGTGCGTCGCCGGGGCGACCGAGGTGCACGTCGACGTCTTCGACATCTCCGCCAACCCGGCGAGGGCGGCCCGCGACCTGAACCCCGCCACCCCGCCGGAGCTGGGACGCCACGCCCGGGGAGTGTCCTTCTCGCTGGACTTCCCCCTGGCCTGCGTCGCCGGCGCGCACCCGAACCAGGTGACGATCCTGCGCCTGCGCGGCGGGAACCCGATCAGGCAGGGCGTCTACGACCTGGGCGACACCACGCCTGCCGACCTGGTGTCCGCCGACAGAATCGACCCCTGGTCGGTGTATGTCGCCCAGCCGGGCGAGGACAACGTGCTCGTGCTCGACGTCAGAGACGCGGACGCCCCCACTCCGGCGGGGGATCCGATGCCCGCCGGACCCGCCCCCACACGGCTGGCCCTGGACCCGGGGCAGCGCTGGCTCTACGCGCTGAACGCGGGAAGCGGCACCGTCACCGTCATCGACCTCACCTGGCGCCGGGTGATCGCGACCCTGCCCACCGGCTCCGGGCCGAGCGCCCTCGTCGCCTCCGCGGACGGCACCAGGCTGTACGTGGCCGCCGCCACCACCGGCACGGTGTCGGTCTTCGACGTGTCCGGGGCGGTGCCGCGGGAGGCGGGCGAGCCCGTCTGGGTCGGGCCGGAGCCGATCGCGCTCGCCGTGTCCACCGCCGGGGACCGCCTGTACGTCGCCCGGGCGCACAGCCGGGAGGTCGGGGTCGTGGACGTCAGCGCCACGCCGCCGGTCCTGCTGCCCGTCACCATCGCCCTCACCGACGATCCGGTGGCGCTCGCCGTCACCGTGCCACCGCCGGTGACCACCCCCGGCCCCCAGAACTCCGGAGGTGCCCCGGCATGAGCCGCATCAACTACGCCGCCGATCCCGACCCGTCGTTGAACGTCCAGTTCTTCGACTCGCTCGTGCCGGAGATCACCGCCGGGCGGTACACCATCGCCGCCTACCAGACCCTCACCCACGACGGGGCCGCGGTCGACCAGGGTTACCTGCCCACCGCCACGGCACCGAAGGCTCAGCAGGTGGAGGTCCGCGCCCCGCGCTTCGGCGTGCAGCCGGACTGGATTCACGGCACGTACCCGACCCCGGGCGCCACCGGCCGCTACGACGACGTCCTGCCGCACGTCACCCTCACCCGGCCGACGCTGCCCTGGGAACGCGACGAGACCACGAGTGGGGACGGTTCGCGCCTGCCCTGGCTGGCCCTGCTCGTCCTCGCCGAGGGCGAGCTGCCCGCCGACCCGCACTGCCTCGGCGGCACCGAGCCGCGCACGGTCGCGCAGCTCAGCGACCCCGCCGAACGCCTGCCCGCCGACGCCGGCGTCGTCCTGCCCGCCTTCGACCAGGACACCGACCCGATCGCGGCCGAGGACCGCGACCAGGTGTGCCGCACGGTCCTGCTGCCCGGGTCCGTCTTCCACGCGGTCGCCCCCACCGAGGCCGAGCTGCCCCTGCTCACCCACGTCCGCTGGGTCAACGAGCAGCACCAGCACGTCACCCTCGCCGAGGACCTGATCTCCGTCGGCGACTACGCGGTCGTCATCGGCAACCGGCTGCCCCGCGCCACCGGCGGGCGATACGTCGCGCACCTGGTCTCCCTGGAGGGCTGGCAGTCCTACCTGCCCGACCCCGACGACGAGACGTACCGCGGGCCCGAGCAGAACCTGCGGCTGGTGTCGCTGTGGTCGTGGTCGTTCGAGACGCTCGTCGACCACACGCCCGGTTTCGCCGCCCTCACCGAGCACTTCGTCGACACCGAGGGCGACCGGGGAACCGCGCTGCTGCTGCGCCTGCCGCCCGGTGGGGCCGCGCCGTCGGGGGCCGACCATCAGGAGGTCGACGATCGGCTGCGCGCCGGCTATGTACCGATCTCGTGTCGCACCGAGGCGGGGCGCGCCACCTTCGGCTGGTACCGGGGCCCGCTCATCCCCGTTCCCGCCGGGGCGCCGGCCGCGCGGGACCGCCGCAAGTGCGCGGCCGAGGCGCTGGTGGTCCTGGCGGAGTACGGCGTGTTCGACCTCAGCCTCGCGACCGCGTTCACCGCCGGTCGCGGCGTTGCCCTCGCCAACCGCCAGTTCTGCGCGGCGCTGCTGCGGCTGCGCGGCCAGGTGGGCCAGGCGGCGCGGCAGGCCCTGGGCGCCGGGGCGGACGGGCCGCGGGCGCGGGCGCGGGTCGAACATCTCGTGACGAACGGGCTGGCCGACCGCCTCGGCGAGATCCTGGCCGCGCCGGGGGGCCGCCGCCTCGCGGGCCGTCAGCCGGCAGGCGAGGTCACGCCGGTCACGCCGGTCACGCCGGTCACCCCGGTTGCGGCGGCGATGGAGCTGCCGGCCACCGCCGGGCTCACCACCCGGCGGCTGCGCGCCGAGCCGGAGCTGCGCGCCCGGCTCGGCGCGAGGATTTCCCGCCTCGCGGACGACGGGCAGCCCGACGACGACCTCACCCTCGTCCGGAATCGACTGATCGCGCTGCGCAGCCTGGTGGGTGTGCCGTTCGCGCACCTCGTGGCCGACGCCCGGATGCTGCCGGTGGAGAGCGTGCGCTTCTTCCACGTGGACCCCGAGTGGACCGACAGCCTGCTCGAAGGCGCGCTCAGCGTCGGTCTCTCCCACTCCTTCGACCTCGTCGCCGACGAGGAGCTCTTCGGCCCCGACGGGCAGGCACCGCTGCCCGCGCCCGCCGGGCCGATCACCGGACTGCTGCTGCGCTCCCGGCTGGTCAGCGGCTGGCCAGCGCTGGAGATCCGTCCGTATGCGGACCCGGTGGCCACCGACGGCGAGAAGGCGTTGCCGATCGTGCGCCGCGAGACCCTCGCCGACGACGTCCTGCTCGTTCTCATCGAGGGTGTGCCGGGCCGGGTCGAGCTCGCCGAACCGCAGCAGGGCGTCCACTTCGGCATCGACCAGCCGGATGAGGGCGGCAGCGACGACCCGATCGAGGACGGCATCATCCGCCTGCGCTCGCTCGACCCCGCGCTCGCGCCACTGGGGCAGGAGCTGGATCGCCGGCACTACCCGTTCCCAGCCACGCCCGGACTACGCGCCTACGTGCGGGCGCCGGGGGCGGGCAGCCCTGACGAGGTGCTGCGGGTCGCGCGTCTCGCCGCCGGGCTGACCTCCGCGCTGGGCCGGGACCACCCGCTCACGCCGAGCGAGTTCGCCATTCAGATGATCAACGCCGCCCAGCGCCGCACCTTCACCACCGAACCCGCCCGCGCCACCGAACCGCGGAGCACTTCCGTGGGGACGGGAGACACCAGCCATGGCTGACGCCGAGACCACGATCATCGTCCCGGTGAACGTGGACGCCCTGGTGGTCAACCAGGCCGTGCGCGAGCGCGGCGGCCAGGGCTTCCGCCGCTGGCGGCCGAACTTCTCCCTGCTGCGCCACAGCCGTAGCCCCGAACCGGACCCGTTCACCAACGAGGAGAAGTGGAACGCCACCCAGGACGGCGAGTCCGACGACGCCTACAAGCAGCACGATGGCGTGTACGTGCGCTGGGAGCTGCCCGAGGCGCTGCGCCAGGGCGCTGCCCGCGAGCCGGGCGGGGGCACGGAGTTCCCACTCGTCCCGAACCGCTGGCTCGTCGTCCGGCATGCGCCCGACGACCCCGAGCTGACCACCGGCTGGGTGGTGGAGAGCGACTTCCTGGACGCCCGTAAGGGCACATCTCCGTTTCTCCATCCCGTTCGGACCGGCGTCCGCGACCCCACGTCGACGCCGTACCGCTCGACGATCGTGACGACGCGGCTCGGCCGGGCCCTCGACATCGGCCCGGCCGGCACCGCCTGGCACGAGCCCACCGACCCCGACCGCGCGGAGCTGTTCCTCACCGCGGTGGGGCCGGGCCTGCTGACCTTCTCCGCCTACCAGCCGTACCACGGCAACGTGTTCTCGCTGCATGACCCGCTGACCGGCGTTGACTGGCCCACGACCCTGAACTACCAGGTCATCGGCTGGTACTCGGACCCGGCGCAGGAGGAGCTGACCCGCCGGCTGCGAACCGCCTCGGTGGCCGACGTGCTGGCCGCGCTGAACTGGACGATCGCCGACCTCCCCGACGGGTGGACGCCGCGGAGCACCACCTACTGCGGCCGAGCCGTCGGCGTCGGGTGGAATCCTGGCGGGATCCCGGACTCGGACCGCCCGGAGTCCAGCGATGTCCGGGACAAGATCGCGGTGGGCAGCAGCGTCGACGAGGCCCACGCCGCCCTGCTCGCCGCGTCCGGGGATCTCGGTGACGCCGACCCGGCGCTCCTGCACGCGCTCGGCCGCGGCCTGCTGGACGTCCTCGACGGCCCGGACGGCGACATCGACACCGCGCAGGCCCTGCATCGCGGGTGGTTCCAGCGGTTGCCCGGCGGCTACGGCTGGCACCTCGCGGACTCCGCCGACCTGGGGAACACCTCGGGTGACCCCGCGTCGGTCACCTGGTCCGGCACCGCCCCCGGCTACGAGGGCTGGCTGGCGCGGCTCAACACCGACCAGAGCGCCCACGACACCGCCGCACGTGACCTCGTCGCGTTCCAGAAGCGGCTGTACGCGCTGTGGTGGATGCACGGACTGCCGCTCATCCCACCGCAGTACACCCGGGAGCAACTGCGCGCCGAGATCGATCCGGCGAACGACGCGAGCCTCGCCGCCGAGGTGACCAGGCGCCTCGCCGATCTGGCGGACCTGCAGGCGAAAGTGCCGCACGGCGCGGACGCCGAGGAGCTGGCGCGGTCCATCGCCGCGTACGTCGCCGAGCACCCGCTGCCCGCCGGCTACGAGCTGCGCCGGTCCGCGTTGCCGCCGTTCTACCAGGTCACCGATCCCACCGTTGTGCTGGCGGGAGCGAAGAGTCAGGCGGCGCACGCCTCGCTGACGGGTGCCGGGACGCTCGCCTGCCGGCTGGCCGCGCAGATTCTCGGCGACACCCGGCCTGGTGGACCGCTGCCAGACGCCTTCGCGTCGTTGCGGGCCGACGGGCTGCCGCCGATCGCGGCGGCGCTGCTGGGCGAGCTCCTCTACCTGCTCGACCCGGCCCACGCGGGCTCGATTCCCCCGCAGCTCGCGCCGCAGCCGTGGCGGCAGCCCTGGAAGCCGCTGCTGTACCAGTGGCGGGTCCGGCACTGGCCCGTCCCTTACGGCGACCCGGCCGCGCCGAACTGGCGCTTCGACGGCAGCCGCTACCACTGGCAGGCGGGCTCCGCCGCCGCCGCGGCGCAGGTGACGGGACGCCGGTTCCTCGTCCCGCTGGCCCAGCACACCCTGGGCAGCGCGCTGGACCGGCTCGCCGCCGAGCGGCCCGCCGCCGCGGGTGCGGCGTTCACCGTCGCCGCGGCACAGATCCGGGACCTGGACCTGCTGTCCCAGAGCCTGGACGGGCTCACCGACGCGTTCGCGTTGCGCGACCCCGCGCCGGGCCTGCGCCCACCCGGCGCGATCGGCCGCCTCATCGGCGACGCCTTCGACCACCTGCCCGCCCCGGGGCCGCTGCCCGAGCCGTTCAAGGGCTGGCAGCCGTCCGGATTCACCCAGATCCGGGCCGGCCAGTTCGCCCTGGCCGCCCTGAGTGTCGTCGACGAGTTCGGCCAGACCCTCGACGTTCTGCACTACGGCGACCAGGACTACCTGATTCCCGCGGTCGCGGACAGCCTGCGTCCCGATGGCCGGTACGCCGACCCGCACCTGTCCGACCGTTTCGTCCAGCTTCCGCCGCGGCTGCTCCAGCCCGCCCGGCTGCGGTTCGACTTCGTGGCCGAGCACGACGACGACCACCTGGTCGACCTGACCCCGGACACCACCCCGGTCGGTGGGTGGATCATTCCGAACTACGTCGACCGCTCGCTGCTCTGCTATGCCCCGACCGGGGCGGCCCTCGGCGAGCTGCGGGTCGAACTCGTCGCCGGCGCCGACGGCGAGCCGCCCACGGCCGTCGTCGGCTGGGGGCCGCTGCCGGATTCGCAGGTCGGGACGATCGACGAGCTGCGCGACGACCGGCCGCAACTCCATGCGTTCGCCCGGGAGCTGGTCGCCCGGGGGCCGGCGGCCTTCACCGACCTGCTGTCCACCGTCGATCAGGCGCTGGCCGGTATCGACCCCGGCGACCCGTTCGGCGACGAGGTGCTCGGCGCGTTGCTCGGACGTCCCCTGGCCCTGATCCGCGCCAGGCTCGGCTTCGAGCTGGACGGTCCGCCGATCACCGACGCCGGCTGGCGCTACGCGTTGGACTGGCGGGCGTTGACCCAGTGGCGCGAGCGACGCGCCGCTGGCCACGGCGCGCCGCCGGAGATGGCCCACCTGGACTACCGGTGGCCCATCCGGCTCGGCAACGCCGGCCAGCAGGGCGACGGGCTCATCGGCTACTTCGCCGAATCGGACTACACGACGTTCTACGCGGTGGCCACTCCCGACACCGCCGAACCCACCGGCTACGTCACCGCGATCGACGGCGTGAACTGGCCGACCCTGGCGGCGGACTCCACCGAACGGACGCACCTCACCCTGCTGGTCGACCCGCGCGCCGCCGTCCACGCCACCACGGACCTGCTGCCCGCCACCGAGCTGCTGCTGCCGTCCCGGTTCACCCGCACGGCGATGGCCGCGATGAGCGTGGCGCTGCGACTGAGCCCGGTGCTGACCACGACCCGCGCGGTGCCGTCCGACGCGCCGGGCGCCGACGGCCAGGGCGGGCCGGCCGGCCTCGTCGACGCCATCGCCCTGCCGCATCCCACCTCCGCGCAGGGCACGTGGGACTGGGCCGAGCTGGTCGTCCCCGACGTCGACGGCGCCCCGACCGGCTGGGTCCACCAGCCGATCGTCCAGAGCGACCAGACCGCCCGACTGGACGAGGACGGCCCGGTCATCCGCACCGGCCACCTGCGCCTGTCCGGCGGCTTCGACGCGCCGTGACCTTCGTATCCACTCCCGAGAGGAGCCGTCGCGCCATGAGCGAATCGGACATCGGCAAGCCCCTGCTGGACTACGCCATCATCAGCGAGCCGTACCCGCTGTACGCGGCGGTCGGTACCGCAACCCCGTCGGCGACCCTGCACCTCGTGGTGTCCAACGGTGGTGGCGAGACCGTCTACTGCCGGGAGATCGTCTTCTCGCTGCCCCAGGGCGACCTGGCCCAGAGCCTGGTGGACGCCGATCTGGGGGACGGCACGGCGAGCGCCGACGGGTGGACGGTGGAACGGATCGAGGCCGGCGCGGACATCGCCCTGCCCGACGGGGACTACGCGAACTTCGTGGCCCGGGCGGCCGGAGGGAACGGCAACCCCCTGGACGTCTCGGGCATCACCATCACGCTGACCAACCTGTCGATCAGCACCCAGCCGGGCACGGCCCGGGTGGAGGTCCGCGAGACGGCGACCCTGGACCAGGGGAACTGGCCGGACAGCCCCGGTTTCACCACCCTGCCTATCACCAAGTTCCCCGCCCCGCGGATCCCGGTGCAGAGTGTCGGCGACTTCCACGCCGACCAGCCCGAGGCGAACTCCGGCGGCAACATCCGCCTCACCTGGCGTGGCCCGGACACCCTCGAGTACACCATCCTGCACGGCTCGGGGGCGAAACCGGCCTACGGGCAGTCGGAGACCACCACCGACCTCCAGTGGAAGGGAACGATCCTGCGGGACACCACCTTCCACCTCAGCTACGTCGTCGGCGACACGACCCATTACCTGACCACGACCGTCACGGTCCCGAATCCGGAGCTCACCGCACTGACGGTCGACGGGGACGTCTCCGCCCGCTCCGCGCTGACCGTCTCCGGGAACGTCTCCGCCTGGTCCGCGCTGACCATCTCCGGAAACGTCTCCGCCCGCTCCGCGTTGACGGTCTCCGGGGACCTCACCGCGCAGTCCACGCTCAACGCGAACGGGTCGCTGTACGCCAACCACGATCTCACGGTCGGCTACGGCAACCAGAACAAGCTGACGACCTCCGGCCTCAATGGGTTGAAGATACTGGGCGACCTGACCGTCAACGGCAGTCTCACCGGAAACGGCGGGGCCGAGTTCACCGCGAGCGAGAATATCGTGCGCATCCGGGAGCTGCGGGGCCCGTACGGCAAGGACCTGACCATCAACAGCACCGTCCGGGTACTAAAAGATTGCGGTTTCACCATCGCCGGTAACACTGTCCTCCGCGATGGGGACAGCATCGGCCTGCAGAACAACCAGAAGTCCGGCTGGCTCTACGCGGCCGACTACAAATACGACTCCGATCGCGCCTATGTGTTCAGGTGGAATCCGGGTTACCGGGTGGGCGGGGACAGCTGGCGGGTGACGCGCGATTAGCAACTCGGGGTGCGGCGGGGTTCGAGGCCGAGGCGGCGGACGATGGCTCGATCCTCGTCGGCGATCATCTGTCGGGTGACCGCG
Source organism: Frankia gtarii (assembly GCF_025403375.1). GTDB lineage: Bacteria > Actinomycetota > Actinomycetes > Frankiales > Frankiaceae > Frankia > Frankia gtarii. The sequence goes on along the minus strand of NZ_JAMPTM010000042.1, from coordinate 8,144 downwards.
GCGTCCTGGATGAGTCGGGAGCCGTGGAAGGTGCCGGGGTAGAGGTGCAGTTCGGTGGGGACTCCGGCCTGGACGAGCCGTTGTGCGTAGGAGAGGCCCTCGTCGCGTAACGGGTCGAACTCGCAGACCGCGATGAACGCGGGTGGCAGGCCCGACAGGTCCTGCGCGCGGGCCGGCGCGGCGTAGGCCGGCACGTCCGCATCAGACCCGCCGGCGCGGTCGCCGAGGTAGTAGCGCCAGGTGAGCGCGACTTTTGCGCTGTCCCACATCGGCGTGTCCGTGAACGTGCGCATCGACACGGTGCCGAGACGGTCGTCGAGTTTGGGGGCGGTGAGGAACTGGAAGCACAGGGCCGGGCCGCCGCGGTCGCGGCTGAGCAGGGCCAGCGCGGCGGCGAGGCACGCACCCGCGCTGCCACCGGCGACGGCGATGCGCGCCGGATCCACGCCCAGGCTCGGCCGGGCCTCGCGGGCCAGCCAGGTGAGCGCGGCGTAGCAGTCGTCGAGCGCGGCCGGGTAGGGGTGTTCGGGCGCGAGCCGGTAGTCGACGCTGAGCACCACACAACCCAGCTTCGCGAACCGGAGCGCCTCGGAATGCGCCATGTCGAGATCGCCGAGAATGAAACCGCCGCCGTGCAGGAAGAGCACCGCCGGACAGCCGGCCGGCGCCGCGACGGGACGGTAGATCCGCACCCGGACGTCCGGTGCGTCCGCCAGTCCAGCCGGTCCCGGGATCGCCCGGTCGCTGATCGAGACCGCACCGCCGGAGTCGGGCCGCGGGGCGGCCGCGGTGAGCTCCCGCACCAGCGCGCGAGCCTGCGTGACGTCGGCGATCGGCACGTCGACCAGAAGAGCGACCCAGGGCGCGATTTCCGGGTCGATGGCGTAGCGCACCGGTGATCCTCTCGTCCCTGAGCTGGCCCCGGGACAGGGCGGCTGGCTGTCGGGCCATCGTCGAGTGCGCGACCGTCACGTGTCCACCGGCGCCCCGCGTGCCCTGTCGGTACCGGCGGGCCTGCCCGCGGTCGTAGTCTCCTGGAATGGAAGGGTTGATCCTGCGGCTGGCGGACCTGGACGAGGGTGCGCTGGGCGCGGTGCGGATCATCGCCTTCTTCGACGGCTTCATCGAGCACCAGGCCAGCCTGGAGACCGTGCTGTCGGCGACCGCCCGGTTCGCCGGCTGCGAGGTGGGCCTCGCCGGCGGCTCGGCCCCGCCGCTGGCGGTACGGCCCGGCGGGGGAGTTCCGTTCGCCGGCGACCCGCCCGACGACGCGGTCCGGGCGCGGGCCGGTGACGACCGGTGGGTCTGGCTGGCGCGGCCGGGTCCGCCGCTTCCGCAGGACCGGATGCTCCTGGACCGGCTGGGGCACGCGGTTCTGGCGCTGTCGCCCCGGCCACGGCTCGACCACTCCCGAACTGGTGATCCGGCGCTGCTGGAACTGGTGCTCGGCGCGGGTGCGGACGACGCCGGCCGGGCGCGCGCCCTGCGGCTGCTCGGCATCGAGCCGGCCTGCCCGGTCACGGTCTACGCCGTCCGCTCGCCCGATTCCGATTCCGATCCTGATTCCGAGGCCGAGTTCCTGGCCACCCTGCATCCGTGGGTGCGCGCCGTGCGGATCGGCGACGTGCGCGCGGTGGTCGGGCGGGAGGCGCCGGCCGACGAGCCGAAGATCCCGACCGGCGTGCGGGTGGGGCGATCCGCGCCGGTGCCCGCCTCGGCGGCGCAGCGGGCGTGGCGCGGCGCCCGCACCGCGCTGCGGTTCACCGGGTCCGGGCTGCCGTCGGGGCTCGCCACGCTCGCCGGGGGGTCGGCGCTGGTCACCGAGGAGAGCCTCGGGGTCTGGCGGGACCTCGCCGAGCAGATGCCCCCCGAGCGGCTCGCAGCCTCACCCGACGTCGCGGCGCTGCGGCGGCTCGGCGCCGGACCGCAGGGCCCGCAGACGTTGACCATGCTGGTCGCCGTGGGCGCCACCGCCTCACTGCGGCAGGCCGCGGCCGTGCTGTATGTGCATCACAGCACGCTGATCGCGCGTCTGGCCAAGGCCGAGCGTGTCCTGGGCTTCCCCATCGACACGCCGCAGGGCCGGATCCGGCTGACCGCCGCGCTGATCATCCGGCGGCTCTGCTCGGACCTCGACGCCCCGAATGCTGGCGGCAGGTAGGCCCAGGCCCCTCGTTCGCGCCTACACCACCTACACCACCTACACCACCTACACCGCCTACTCGACCGGTGCGAGCACCCGCTCCGGGCAGGCCGCGGCACCGAGCCGGGCGGCTTCCTCCAGACCCGGTGGCACGTCCAGCTGTGCCACCGCGCCGATGAAACCCTCGTCGTCGAGTTCATAGACGTCGGGGGCCTTGGCGTGGCATTGCGCGTGGCCCTGACAGAACTCGTTGCTGACCGACACCTTCATGGGAGCTCCTCTCAGCTCTGTAGTCATCGCGGCTCCGTAGTCATCGCGGCTCTGTCGTCATCGCGCGGCCGCGGGGCTCAGTCACCGCGGGCGGGCGTGCCCACGTCTTCGCGCGGCCTGGGAGTGAAGCGAACCGGAAGGTGCTTGACGGCGTAGACGTCGCCCGCGTCCGCGAGGCGCTCGACGGGTGCCGCGACCTGCACGTCCGGCAGCCGACGCAACAGCTCGGTGATCATCACACGGAACATGGCCCGCGCGAAGTTCGAGCCCAGGCAGCGATGGACACCCAGCGCGAAGGCCATGTGCCGGTTCGTGCTGCGATCAAAATCGATGTCGTGCGGGCGTTCGAAGGCGCTGGGATCGCGGTTGGCCGCCGCGAACATGAGCATGACCCGGTCGCCCTTCTTGAGCTGGCGGCCGTGGAACTCCGCGTCCCGGGTGACGACGCGGGTGAGCCCCTGCACCGGGGTGTCGTGGCGCAGGAACTCCTCTGTCGCGCTCTCCAGGACGTCCGGGTCCTCGATGAGCCGGCGGCGCAGCGCGGGATCTGCGGCGATGCGCAGGAAGGCATTGCCGGTGAGGCCCGCTGTGGTGTCCATGCCACCCAGCAGGAGGAGCACGACGATGCCGGACAGCTCCTCGTCGGAGAGCTTCTCCCCGTCGATCTCCGCCTCCATGAGATCGCTGAGTACGCCCCTGCCGCGCTGGAGCCGTCGCTGGGCGATCTCCTGGGCGATCGTCCCGTAGATGTTGGCCGCGGACTGAGCGGACCGCTCCGGGGCGTAGGCACGATCATGGATGAGAGAGTGCAGCCAGTCGATCCAGTCCGGCCAGCGGCTCTCGTCGAAGCCGAGGAGCTGCAGAGTCCACCGGGCCGGCAGCGGGGTGAACAGCTGCTCGGCGAGGTCGGCCTCGCCGCTCTCGACGAAGGCGTCGATCAGCTCGGTCGCCGTGCGGCGCAGGGCCGACTCCCGCTGCTCGGCCTCCTTGGGAGACAGGTAGGGAAGTAGTAACTTCCGGTACTTCTGCAGCATCGGCGGGTCGATGTCGATCGGAATGAAGGACACCTCGACCGGCAGGGCGGGAATAGCCTTGCTCATGTGGTTGCTGAAAAGATCCGGGTCTCGACAGGCGTCGAACACGGCCTCATACGAAGTGAAAAGCCAGTAGCCGTCCCAGGCCGAGGACCTGGCCACCGGGCAACGGTTCTGCAGGTCCGCCATGATTTCGTAGTTGTGTTCCCGGAACTTCGGGCTGTGATGGTCCAGATCGGTGTCGCTGAATCCTGCCTCGTCGACGGTCGTCACGGGTCGGCCTTCCATTTCTCGATGATGATGATCGGCCGTGCGGTTAGACCACATCTGCGCACTGTCCCCTCATCTCCGGCACTGCCTCTCATCTCCGGCACTGTCTCCTCGTGCCGTTGATCGGTGGCCGTGGCCAGCCGGTCGACCTGTTCCGCCAGCCTGCTGCGGGACGCGGTCAAGAATCGTGATGAGTGCGAACGGCGGACGATCGTAGGGTGGATGTTCTTCGGTGCCGGGCGGCGTCACCATGCCTGTGCACCCTCGCCGCGCAGCTCGACCGAGGCATGGCCACCGGCGAGTCCCGCCCCGAGCATCACCACGCCGTCCACGTGCATGAGCGCTCCGGACGATGCGCAAGTCTCCGCTGTGCCGCTAGACGAGCAAGTCCTATCTACTAGGGGTCGCAGGAGATTGACTGTGAGTGAAATTTGTGGTGGTCGTACCTAGGTGCGCGGGGAGCGCGTTGCGGTGCGATGCGCACGATCCCGGGGCTCAGGCCGTGCAGAACGCACCGCAACCCGCCTCCGCCCTGGTCCGGACCCACTCGTCCGGTGAGGATGCGATGCGCCTGAACGATTGGGGCGACGCACGGTCATGACCTGGTCGGGGGCCCGGTCACGAGCTCTTCTCCCGAGCTGGCAGGTGCCGGCCGCTGTCCGGTGTGCCGCGCCCGCAGCTGCGCGGAGGCCTGATCGACACGGCGGTGACTGCGGCTCGGCGACGTATGACTGTGGGCTGCGACACGTCCGCAGGCTAAGCTTATTGAGCCGATAAAGTCAATAAAGTTCTATTCGATCATCTCATAGAGATCCAAAGTAGCCGATCTATCGCTTTTGGTAACGTCGGGGGCCCTCCTGTCGTCCATGGCTCCTGGACGGCCACGGCTCACAACGCCTTGATCGCGCAAGTCCTCCTACCATCGGCATGGGGGCGCGCTCGTGTGGACGGGGCCGGGAGCGGATCGTCCTGCCGCCAGACTGGAGACACACGCAGTGGGGAATAGGTTCGAGACACCGGCGAAGATCCTCGATGCGGCGTTGGGGTGCATCGCGGCTCACGGACCGGCCAAGATGTCCCTGCGGGACGTCTCCGCGGCGGCGGAGGTCTCTCGAGGCACGCTCTACCGGTACTTCAAGACCAAAGGCGAGCTGCTCACCGCCATCAGCGAACACGTCCGGCGGGGCGTCAGTGCGGCGCTCGACGAGGCGGTCGCCGAACAGCCGGTCACCTCTGAGCGCCTTCGCGCGACCGCCGACGCCATCATGCACTACGGCGACGACCATCCCGAGGTTTCCAGAGTCATCGAAGCAGAGCCCGCCTTCGCCCTGCAGTTCATCCGCGATATTTTCCCGACCTTCGTGGCCCAGGTGACGGAACTCCTCGAACCCGTTTTCGACGATCTTGCCATAGTTCAGGAAGGCAAGGTGCGGCGAGAGGTCCTCGCGGAACTTCTGCTACGAGCCACGAGTTCGCTTTATCTGATCCCGACCCCCAACCCCGACGAGATGACCGACGCAGTCGTGACCCTGTGGGCTTCCGTCGCCACAGCCGAGAAGGTCGGCGATCCCGCCCCAGAAGACGTCACCTGATTCGCTCCGAAGGTTCTCCATTCAGGGTGCTGGAAATCTTCTCGAGGCCCGATCGGTCGTGACTGCGCGCGAGAATTTCTTCACGCAGAGAGGCCGACCGTCTCCGCGTGCGTCTCCGGGCCTGCACGTAGACACCGTGTCAGATGCGCTGTAGCTTTCCTCGACGCACCCGCCCCGTCAGGACGGGTCTTCGATGACGAGGGGTCTGATCGGCGATGACGACGACGTCTGAGGCGGTGTCCGTGCAGGGCGAGCTGCGGCTTCTGATCGACGGGAAACTCAGCGAGTCGGCGGCGGGCGGCCGCTACGACAACATCAATCCGGCTACCGAGGAAGTCCTCGGCCAGACGACGGACGCCACCGTCGCGGACATGGACCGGGCCATCGCGGCGGCGCGCCGCGCGTTCGACGAGTCGTCGTGGTCGACGGACCGGGAGCTGCGCAAGCGGTGCCTGGCCCAGTTGCAGGCCGCGCTGGAGGACGAGAAGGAGGCGTTGCGGGCGGAGCTCGTCGCCGAGGCGGGCTCGCCGATCGCGGTGACGCACTTCGCGCAGCTCGACTGGCCGCTGGCCGACGGCCTGCGCGGGCCGCTGGAGCTGATCGACGAGTTCCCGTGGGACCGCCCGCTGCCCGACACGAACCTGTTCGGGCCCAGCCGCCGCGCGGTCTGGAAGGAGCCGGTGGGGGTGGTCGCGGCGATCGTGCCGTGGAACTACCCGTTCGAGGTGACGATCAACAAGCTGGGCCCGATCCTGGCCACCGGCAACACGGTGGTGCTCAAGCCCGCGCCGGACACCCCCTGGAACGCCACCCGGATCGGCCGCATCATCGCCGAGCGGACGGACATCCCGGCGGGCGTCGTGAACGTGGTCCCGACCTCCGACAACGCGGTGGCCGAGCTGCTCGTGACCGATCCCCGGGTGGACATGGTGTCGTTCACCGGGTCGACCGGGGTCGGCCGGCGCATCGTCGAACTGTCCGCCGCGACGATGAAGCGGACACTGCTGGAGCTCGGCGGCAAGTCCGCGATGATCGTGCTCGACGACGCCGACCTCGCCTCGGTGCTGCCCGGGGCCGGGCTCGGGGCGTGCCTGCACGCCGGGCAGGGCTGCGCGATGACGACGCGGATCCTGCTGCCCCGCTCCGTCTACGACGAGGGGCTCGCGATCCTCACCGAGGTGTTCCGCAACCTGCCCTACGGCGACCCGAACGACCCGGCGAACCTCTCCGGCCCCCAGATCAACGCCCGCCAGCGCGACCGGGTGCTCGACTACATCGAGATCGGCAAGGCCGAGGGCGCCCGGGTCGTCGCCGGCGGCGGCCGCCCCGCGCACCTGCCGACCGGTTACTACGTCGAGCCGACGCTGCTCGCGGACGTGGACAACGGCATGCGGGTGGCTCGCGAGGAGATCTTCGGCCCGGTGGCCGCCGTGATCCCGTTCGACGACGAGACGGACGCCGTGCGGATCGCCAACGACAACCCGTACGGCCTGTCCGGTGGAGTGTTCTCCGCCTCGCTCGACCGCGGCCTGGCCGTCGCCCGCCGGATCCGCACGGGGAGCATCAACGTCAACGGGGGCAACTTCTACGGCTCGAACGGCCCCTACGGCGGCTACAAGCTGTCGGGCAACGGCCGCCAGGGCGGCATCGAGGGCTTCGAGCAGCACCTGGAGAGCAAGTCCGTCGGCTACGCCGGCTGAGCTGCCGCACCTCCGGGCCACCGGTATCCAGGCGGCCCACCACCTGATCGCACGCACGAGCAGAGGAGCAGGACAATGTCAGGTCGCCTCGAGGGCAAGGTCGCCTTCATCACGGGCGCGGCGCGCGGGCAGGGCCGCAGCCACGCGGTCCGCCTGGCGCAGGAGGGCGCCGACATCATCGCCATCGACATCGTCGAGCAGATCGAGTCGAACCCCTACCCGCTGTCCACCCCGGAGGACCTCGCCGAGACCGTCACGCTGGTCGAGAAGCTCGGCCGGCGCATCATCGCCACCAAGGCCGACGTCCGCGAGCGCGACCAGCTCCGCGAGGCCGTCAACAAGGGCGTCGCCGAGCTCGGCCGCCTCGACATCGTCGTCGCGAACGCCGGCATCCTGCCGATGGCGATGGGCGACCCCCAGGCCACCGACTTCATCGACGCCGTCGACGTCGACCTCATCGGCGTGATGAACGCCGTCGCGGTCAGCGTCCCGCACCTGCCGGACCGCAGCTCCATCATCGTGACCGGCTCGACCGCGGCCATGATGCCCAACACCACCGACAACCCCGCGATGGGGCCGGGCAGCGCCGGCTACGGCTGGGCAAAGAAGATCCTCATCGGCTACGTCGAGGAGATGGCGCTCCACCTGGCCTCGAAGTTCATCCGGGTCAACGCCATCCACCCGACCAACGTCAACACCCACCTGCTCCACAACGACGGGCTGTACGCGCAGTTCCGGCCGGACCTGGAGAACCCGACCCGGGAGGACGTCGAGCCCGCGTTCGTCATGTTCCAGGCGATGCCGATCCCCTACGTCGAGCCGGTCGACATCTCCAACCTGGTGCTGTTCCTCGCCTCCGACGAGTCCCGGTACATCACCGGCCAGCAGATCCGGGTCGACGCCGGCTCGTTGCTCAAGTTCCCGAACGGCCCCACGGGCTGATCGCCGCCGAGCCCTGCGGAAGGCAGTGTTCGGGTTGCGTCGAGGCGCTCGCCGAGCACCGCCTTCCACGAGGTTCCGGCGTCCGAGGTTCCGGCATCAGAGTTTCCGGCATCAGAGGTTCCGGGGCCGCTCAACGGTTTTGTGTGGGGTCGAGGAGGGTCTCGAGGGGTTGGGTGTAGGGGTTGCGGCGGGG
>NZ_JAMPTM010000429.1 GCF_025403375.1 Frankia gtarii | reverse complement strand
CTACCCGCCCCGCTTCCGGGCCGACGCCATCGCCCGCGTTCGGCGCGTTCAGAGCGATCACCCTTCCGAGTGGTCGGCGATCCAGGCCGTCGCGAGTTCGGTCGCCATCAGCGCCGAGACGCTGCGGACCTGGGTACGCCAGGCCGAGTCACTCAGCGACGGGCAACGGACGAACGTCCGCCGGCAACAGGCCGAGATCCGCCGCCTGATCCGGGAGAACGCCGAGTTGCGCCGCGCGCTCGACATCCTGCGCGGGCCGGATCCGTCGACACCGCCGACGCGCCCAACCAGTAGCCGGGCGGCATCGAGGGCGACTGGCGGCTCGGCGACCCATACGTGAGTTTGTCCGGATGGACCGCCGTGCGAGCGATCGCGTCGACTGCGGGCGCCCGTCCAACGATCTGGTGGCACCCCTGCCACCAGATCTTTCACCAGACATATATCGTGTGCTGACTAATTCGGGGGGCTGGGGGCCAGTGCACGCAGAAGCTGGGCATCAGGGCGACTCACCGGCGCCCGCTCCCGATCGGATTCTCACGTCGAGCGAGCAGATCCTGGCCGCCTCCGATCGGGCCAGTGCGCCGCTGACCTGCGGATTGTTCGTGCAGACCGTGGGCACGCTGGAAGTGAGGCGACTTCGGCTCGCGGTGCGTGCGGCGATCGGCCGCCATCCCATGATGCGGGCTAGCCTCTACGGCGCGCGCCAGTACGCATGGCGGTTCGCCGCCACGCCGTCGGTAGATTCCGTCTGGCAGATCGACGACGGAAGCGACGGCTGGCGCATCCACGAGACGATGATGTCGGCGCCTTTCGATCTGCGTGCCCACCCGCCACTGCGCATAGCGTTGGTGCACCGGCCGGACGGCGACCAGCTCTGCGTCGTCGCGCATCACCTCGCGGTCGACGGCATGAGCCTCGCCACCGTCGTAGCCGAGATCTTCTCCGAGTACGAGGCGGCCGACGAATCCAGGGTGGCCGACGAATCCGCGGCCGCGGCCCGAACCGATCGCGATCACCTCGGGCTGCCCTCCGGTGTGCCGTCCATCCCGAGGGCGGCTGCCCATGGCTGGACCGCCTTCACCCACCGCTCCGGCCGGCACATCACGCCCATGGATTCGAGCCGGGACGCCGGCTACGGCTACCACCCGCTGAGCCTGCCGGTGCCCGCGCGGCGCGTGCTGCTGCCCGGCGGACGTCGGATGACCGTCAACGACCTGCTCGTCGCCGCGGCCCATCTCGCCATCGATCGATGGAACCGCCGGCGCGGCGGGGAAGCCGGGACACTGCGCGTCAGAATGCCGATCAGTCTGGGGATATCGCCCGGCACGAGTGGCAACAACACCGGCCAGGTGGTGGTCGTCAGCGAGCCGGCCGACCGGGCGGACCCGGTTAGACTGGCTGTCCGGATCCTCGATCAGACCGAGCGGGCGAAGCAGGAGTCCGCCGCGCCCGTCATCGCGGGAATCGCCGGCAGGATCGGTGCGGCCGCCACCGCACGGGTCCCAGGGCCCTGGCGAGGCTCGCTGCTGCGGTGGGGGGTGCGCACGGCGCGCCCGCTCATCACCCCCGCCGCCGCCGTCAGCAACCTCGGGCCGCTCGCCGCCATCGCCTCCGACAACCCGAAGATCTCCTCGGTCTTCTTCACCGGCACCGCCGGCATGCCCCAGGGGCTGTTCATCGGCGCGACCCGGTACGGCGCCGGTCTCCACCTCACGTTCGGCTATCACCGACACCTTTTCGGACGCGCCGCCGCCGCGGCCTTCGCCCAGGTCTTCCAGGAAGCTTTTGCTGAGCTGGCCGGTGTCGAAGGTGAGACCCGGCAAGCGAGATAACTGCTTGCCAATCGGATCGACGTGCCCGAGACCCGGGAGCATCCGCTCTTCGGCGACTCTTCCTTTTCCCACCGGCAGATGCCGCCGCGGATGGGCCCGTCAAGAACCACTCGCACGGCTCCGCCACACCACAGCAAGGATGTTTCCTCCAGGTAACACACCGCTGCGTGTCCCAGATCACCATGCGCCGTTCTCCGCTATCGATGCCACACCCGGATTCGAACGTCGGTAACCCTGAGCCACCGAATAACATGGTTATTTGCCTGGAGGCAGCTCCAGGGCAACACCGAGTACTCATCGCCCCTCCGACGAGGCCGGCGGAGCCCTTCCCCAACAAGCAACCGACACACAACTGATCTTGATTGTCTAGTGTTGTCTTCGCGGCTCTGCCATTTTCGGTGATCCGGCGCGCCCCCGGTTCCCTCGGGACAGGGACGGCGGTGCGCCTTTCGTTGTCTGCACCGGAGAATCGGAGTTGACATGATGCGGGCATCCCCCGTGCATCGTCGAAGGCACACCGTTCGAGCTATCTGCGTTCTTCTCGCCGCCGTTCCGGTCGGGACGATCGCCACGTTTCTTCCGGTGGGACGGGATGCGGCCTGGGCCGCTCCCGCCGGCTCCGCGGACAAGGTGACGCCCGCGCCGACCGGGCCGGCCGAACGGCCGGACTTCGTGTCCGCGCAGGTCGCCGCGCACGCGGAGAAGCGGCGGATCGAGGTGACCGACCAGCGGACCGAGACGACGTCGACGTTCGTGAACCCGAACGGGACGATCACCGTCGACTCGTTCGCCGGGATCCATCGGGTTCGCCGCGGCGACGGCTGGGTCGACGTCGATCCCACCCTCGTCCTCGCGGGTGGGAAGGTCACCCCGAAGGCCGCGAAGGCGACGATCGTCCTCTCGGCGGGCGGCAAGGCCGGTGACCCGGTCGCGACGCTGGTCGACGGGACGCGGGAGGTCGCGTTCGCGTGGCCGGACGCCCTGCCCGCCCCGACCCTCGCCAAGGACGTCGCCACCTATCCGGCGGTCGCGAAGGACACCGACCTGCGGGTCAAGGTGACCCCGACCGGCTACGACGCGCAGATCATCGCGCACACCCCGGCCGCCGCCCAGGCCGCGCTGACGTTGCCGATGCGCCTGAAGGGCCTGACCGCGACGCGAGCCGCCGGCGGCGAGACCCGCCTGTCGGCCGGCGGGAAGGTCACCGCCCGCTCGCCGACCCCGCTGATGTGGGACGCCCACCTGGACCCGGCACAGCACCACCACCGCCCTGCCCACCACCACAACCGCCTCGTCAATCACCCCGACCACCGGCTACAACACCTGGGCGCAGGTCACCAGCCAGACCGACGCCGACGGAAACACCACGACCACCGGTTATGACTCCGACGGCCAGGTCAGCTCGATCAACGACGGCAAGGGCACCTACACCTACGTCTACGACACCGCGACCGAGCACCGCGGCCTGGCGGACCTCACCGCGCAGCCCGTCGTGGACCGTGATGGTGACGCCCGTCTTCTTCCACCGCTCGAAGAACCCGTAGACCGTCTTCCAGGGCGGGAAGTCCGCCGGCAACGCCCGCCACACGACGCCGTATGGGTCACATAGAGGATCGCGTCCACGATGTCACGCCGGTCGTGCTTCTCGGGCCAGCCGTCCTTCGCCGCCGCCGGCAGCAGCGGCTGCACGTAGGCCCACTCCGCGTCCGTGAGATCCGAGGGATACCGAACAGAACGTGCCATCTCCACGACCTACCAGCCCCACCGGCAGCCCGAAACCTCCCACCCCCACGTCACC
>NZ_JAMPTM010000428.1 GCF_025403375.1 Frankia gtarii | reverse complement strand
GATCCCCTCCGCGCTGGCGCTGCGCCATCGGCCGGATCGCGACACCAGGGGCAGACGACGCGAGTGGTCTACCGGCCGGTAACCACTGCCGTAGGCTAGCCGGTGCCGGCGGTGTCCGCGCCGGTGCTGACCGTCAGCGCGGTCCCCTCGGGCCGGCGCGGGCGGTCGGCGTCTCACGGCGAGGTGCCGGCGGCCAGGTGTCGCCGGTGGGGAGGCCACCGTGTTCGGTTCAGCCCGCGGTTCGGTCCGCGACGTGGTCTTCGTCGACGGCGTGCGCACGCCGTTCGGCAAGGCCAAGGGCGTCTACGCCGAGACCCGGGCGGACGACCTGATCGTCCGGGTGATCCGGGAGCTGCTGCGCCGCAACCCGTCGCTGCCACCGGAGCGCGTCGACGAGGTGGCGATCGCGGCCACCACCCAGATCGGCGATCAGGGCCTGACCATCGGCCGGATCGCCGGGGTGCTGGCGGGGCTGCCGGAGTCGGTGCCCGGCTACGCCGTCGACCGCATGTGCGCCGGCGCCGTGACGGCGGTGACGACGACGGCGTCCTCGATCGCGGTCGGCGCCTACGACGTCGCGGTGGCGGGCGGGGTGGAGCACATGGGCCGCCATCCGATGGGCGAGGGCGCCGACCTCAACCCACGCTTCGTCGCCGAGCGGCTGGTGGATCCCTCCGCGCTGGTCATGGGCTCGACGGCGGAGAACGTGCACGACCGCTACCCGGCGATCACCCGGGCGCGGGCCGACGCCTACGCCCTGGCCTCCCAGGAGAAGGTCGCCAAGGCCTACGCGAACGGTCAGATTCAGCCCGATCTGGTCCCGATGGCGGCCCGGCACGCCGACAGCGGCTGGGAACTGGTCACCGCCGACGAGCCGCCGCGCCCGACGACGACCCTGGCCGGGCTGGCCGGGCTGCGTACCCCGTTCCGCCCGCACGGCCGGGTCACGGCGGGCAACTCCGCCGGGATCAACGACGGCGCGACCGGATGCCTGCTCGCCGCCGCGGAGGTGGCCGCCGAGCTGGGCCTGCCGGCGAAGATGACGCTGGTCGGCTACGGGTTCGCCGGCGTCGCCCCCGAGGTGATGGGCGTCGGCCCCATCCCGTCGACGGAGAAGGCGCTGGCCCGCACCGGCCTGACGATCGACGACATCGGCCTGTTCGAGCTGAACGAGGCGTTCGCCGTGCAGGTCCTCGCCTTCCTCGACCATTTCGGGATCGCCGACGACGACCCCCGCGTCAACCGGTACGGCGGTGCGATCGCGCTGGGCCATCCGCTGGCGTCCAGCGGGGTGCGGCTGATGACCCAGCTGGCCCGGCAGTTCGCCGAGCATCCCGAGGTCCGCTACGGCATGACGGCGATGTGCGTGGGCCTCGGCATGGGGGCGACCACGGTCTGGGAGAACCCCCACCACGGCGCCGCGACCACGGCGACGAACTGACCGGGCCCACGCGAGAACGCGGGAACGCGAGAACCCAGTCCCAGGAGAGGGCGGCATGACGATCGACGAGGTGACCCTGGACTACCCGGACGAGGTCGTCACGGCCGCGCACGTCCGGTACGTGACGCTGCCCGGGGTGGCCGGCCCGGTCGCCCTCGTCACCCTCGACAACGGCCACGACCACACCCGGCCGAGCACCTTCGGCCCGGCCGGGCTGCGCTCGCTGCTCGCCGCCGTCGACGGGATCGAGGCGCACGATCCCCCGGTCGCCGCGATCGCCGTGACCGGCAAGCCGTTCATCTTCAGTGTCGGGGCCGACCTCGGTTTCCGGTCGTCGATCACCGAGGCGGACCGGCTGCGCCCGTCGCTGGACGCGCTCGGCCGCCTGGGCCACGACGCCTTCGCCCGGCTCGGCTCCGGCCGCCTCGGCGGGCGTCGGGTCCCCACCTTCGCGCTGGTCAACGGGGCGGCGCTGGGCGGCGGCCTGGAGCTGGCGCTGCACTGCGACTACCGGGCGCTGTCCGCCGGGATTCCCGCGCTCGCCTTCCCAGAGGTGTTCCTCGGCCTGGTACCGGCCTGGGGTGGCACTGTGCTGTTGCCGAACCTGATCGGCGCCGACCGGGCGGTGTCCGTCATCATCGACAACGCGCTCAGCCAGAACCGCACCCTGCGCGGGTCCAAGGCGTTCGAACTGGGCATCGGAGACGTGCTGCTGGAGCCGGCCGACTTCCTGGAGGAGTCGCTGGCCTGGGTGGGCCGGGTGCTGCGCGAGGAGATCGACCCGGTTGCCGGGCGCCGCCCGGTGCAGCGGGGCGCCGCCTGGGCCGATGCCGTCGCCCGCGGCCGGGCGCTGGCCGACGCCAGGCTGCACGGCGCCGCGCCGGCCGCCTACCGGGCCCTGGATCTGATCGCGCTGGCCGAGACGGCCGACCGTGCCAGCGGCTTCGCCGCCGAGACGCAGGCGCTGGCAGACCTGTCGGTCAGCGGTGAGCTCGCCGCCGGGCTGTATGCCTTCGACCTGGTGCAGAAGCGGGCGAAGCGGCCGGTCGGCGGCCCGGATCCGGCGTTGGCCCGCCCGGTCACGAAGGTCGGGGTCGTCGGCGCCGGGCTGATGGCCGCCCAGCTCGCGCTCGTGTTCGCGCACCGCCTCGAGGTGCCCGTCGTGCTCACCGACATCGATTCCGAGCGGCTCGACGCCGGGGTCGCGAACGTCCACCGGGAGATCGACAACCTGCTGCTGCGCCACCGGATCTCCGCCGATCAGGCCAACCGGTACAAGGCGAACGTCACCGGCTCGTCGACGTTGGACGCCTTCGCCGACGCCGACCTGGTCATCGAGGCCGTCTTCGAGGATCTGGCTGTCAAGCAGGCGGTGTTCGCCGAGCTGGAGGCCGTGGTCGCGCCCACCGCGGTGCTGCTGACGAACACCTCCGCACTGTCGATCACCGAGATGGCCGCGCGGCTGGCTCATCCCGAGCGGGTCGCCGGCCTGCACTTCTTCAACCCGGTGTCGGTGCTGCCGCTCGTCGAGGTGGTCCGCGCGGCCCGCACCGACGACGCGACGGTCGCCACGACCCTGGCCGTCGCCCGCAACCTGCGCAAGGACGCCGTGCTCGTCGCGGACGCGCCCGCGTTCGTCGTGAACCGGCTGCTCACCCGCTTTCTCGGCGAGGTCCTGGGCGCCGCGGAGCAGGGCACGCCGATCGAGCAGGTCGACCACGCCCTGGATCCCCTGGGCCTGCCGATGTCGCCGCTCGTCCTGCTGTCGCTGGTCGGCCCGCCGGTCGCGCTGCACGTCGCCGAGACGCTGCACGCCACCTTCCCGGACCGGTTCCGGGCGCCGACGAGCCTCGCCCGGCTGGTCGAGGCGGGCCGGGGCTCGGTCTACACCACCGGCCCGGACGGCGCCCAGATCGTCGACCCCTCCGCCGCCGCGGCCCTGAGGTCGGCTGCGGGGGTGCGGCCGCGCACGGCCGCCGAGGTGCGCGAGGCCGCCCTGCGGGCGCTCGCCGAGGAGATCCACCTCATGCTCGCCGAGAAGATCGTCGCCGAGGCCGCCGACATCGACCTGTGCATGATCCTCGGCGCCGGCTGGCCGTTCCACCTCGGCGGGATCACCCCCTACCTGGACCGCACCGGCATCAGCGAAGCCGTCACCGGCGAACGCTTCACCCCACCCGGCGTCGCCACCCC
>NZ_JAMPTM010000427.1 GCF_025403375.1 Frankia gtarii | reverse complement strand
GGGATGGGCAGCAGGTCAGACATGCGGGGCTCCAACCAGAAGGTGGGGCCGGCCGCGGCGGTGCGGTGCGCGCACGGGCCCGGCCGGCACGGGAGTGCTAGGCGGCCGGGCGGTGCGAGGCGTCGAGCGCGGCGTGCGGCGCCGGGGGGAGCGGCGGGGCCGGTGGGCGCGGTCGCCGGACTGGTTGGCCGTCGGCACGGAAGACGATCACGTCCTGGTGGACCGGGTAGGCGCGTGGCCGCCCGTGCGGGCGGTGGGTGCCGAGGGCCCGGGTGTAGGGGACGGCGGTGAGCGCGACGGCACGCTGCACCGGCCGCCAGCCGACGTCCCGGCCGGCGGCGGCGACCTGGCTGGCCAGGTCCACCCCGCCGCCGATGTGGTAGGCGGCGATGACGACGAGGTGGCCGCCGGGCCGGGGCAGGTCCCGGTAGGCGGCCAGCCGTGCGCGTAGCCGGTCCCTGGCCGGACCGGTCGGCTCGGCAGGGTCGGCCGGTCCGATCGCGGTCAGGACCAGGTCGATCGGTCCGAGTCCGGTCCAGGACTCGCCGTCGGGCAGCGCGTCGAGGATCATCCCGTCGCCGCGGGCGCCGCGGGCCTTCGCCAGGGTGAGCGCGGCGCGGGCGGTCTCCCACCGCTCGGGGTCGGTGGTGATGCCGATGCCGTGGCGGCGGGCGTGCACGGCTTCGGCCACGACCGTTCCCCGCCCGCAGTCCGGGTCGCACACCGTGTCGCCGGGCCGGCTGTAGGCCGCGATCGCGTGGGCGGCGACCGCCGCTGACACCGCCGCGTCGCCGTGCGGCGCATCGGCCGGCGGTCGCCCGGTCTGGTGGGTGGCAGTGTTGTGCCGGCCGGTGTGCCAGACCGTCGCCCACCGCGCGTCGCCGCGCCACGTCTCGCCGTCGGCGGTCATCGGGCCGCGCCCCCCGTCGGCGGCACCGGTGCGAGCGGGGCGAACAGCAGCATGTCGGAGTGCACCCTGCGGGCCACCGTCCCGTGCGGCAGCGGGGTGGGTGGCTGGTCGAGCTCGTCGAGGGGGACTTCCAGCAGGACGACCCGGTCGAGCAGCGCGAGCCCGTGGCGGCTGGTGGCGGCGGTCAGGTCGCCGGTGGGGTCGATCAGCCGGCCGGCGATGCTGTCGCTGCGGGTGATCACGGCCAGCAGGCCGGCGGGACTGACCAGACGGGCCCATGGGACACCGTGCAACCAGCCGGTCCGCGTCGGTTCCACGACCGAGACGACCAGCGGATGTCCCTCGGCGTCCGGCGCCCGACCGGGCGCCGGGTCGAGTCCCGGTCTCGACCCCGCCACCGTGTGGGTGGGGCCGGCGGGCCCGGTCCGGACCCGGACGCACCGGTCGAGTCGGGCGACGGCCCAGACGGTGTCCCCGAGCCCGTCGGAGGCGTCGCCCTCGGCGACGTCGCGGCGCGGTCCGGCTCCGTCTTGGGGCGGCGCGGTCAGCAGCAGGACCGGGTCACCGGGCCGGGTATGGGTCACGACGAGCTGTTCCACAGCGGCTGCAAGCCAGCCGGCCGGCGGCCGGCCGGGGCTGGCGGGAGGGCACGGCCAGACGGTCGCTGGCCGGCCCGCGGGGACGACAACGCGGCCGTCGCGGTCAGGGTCGGATACGGGCATCAAGAGGTTTTCCTTTCACGGCGGAGTGTTTTCGCGGCCGTAAAAGGAGACCGTCTGCTGGGCATGCCTCGGACACCAGCCCGGCGACCTTTTTCAAGATTTTTCTCGCTGGGCAGGGCCTAGTCTGACCGGACTATTGATCGCTGGCAGATCGCTGGGCAGCGCTCGGACGGTCCGTCCGAAAATTTTTTCAAGATTTTTCTCGCTGGGGTCATTGTCGGCTGGCCGTGCTGCCAGCAGGGATGCCCAGCGATCTTCCTCGGATGTCACAGCGTCGCAGCTCACATCCCTGCTGTGCAGGTTCGGGGCGCCGCCGGCGTCGGGTCGACTCCGGGGCTTGCGGAAATGCCGACACTAGATCACTGGGATTCCGCTGGGCGCCAGAGATCTTTGCTGTGCATTCACTGGGAGATCATTATTGCTTTTCGCTGGGCACGGTGTGGCGTCCTTGGTGCTGTCCGCATTTCCGTGACAGCGAAGGACGGCAGTAATGCCCGACGGAATGTCTTCACTTCCTCCGCGACCGGCCGGCCGGGGCGCGTCCGCGTTGCCGCTGGCGACATTGCGGGACTGCTTTGGCCTGCTGGTCGCGGGCCCCGCGCCGCTGGCGCTGGACGGCTCGCTGGTGCCAGGTCTGCCGGAGCGGCTGGTGGCGTTGGACGAGCTGCGCGACCGGCTACTGGCCGGCTCCTGCCCGCAGCCCGTCCGCGACGCCGCCTGGGCGGTGGTGATCCGCCGCTCCCGCCGCTACGGCGGCGCGTGGACAGTCGGCGCCGCCGGCATGGCGCTGCCCGCCCTGCGCGCGGTCTGCGCCCGGCTCGGCGGCCACAGCGACCTCGACCCGGCCGACGTGCAGGCCGAGGTGCTCACCGGGTTCCTCGAAGCGGCGGCCACCGTCCGCCTGGACCTGCCGCGAATCGCGGTGCGGCTGCGCTGGGCCGCCTACCGGGCCGGGCTCGCGCTGACCGTCCAGCAGCGGGAAACCCCTCATCCCGACCCGGACCTGTTCCAGACCGTCGCCGCGGCCGAAGCACCGCAGTCCGGTCCGGGCCAGGCCGGTCCCGAACAGGTCCTGGCGGGCCTGGTCGCCGCCGGAGTCCTGACCGATACCGAGGCCGATCTGATCGCCGCGACCCGCCTGGACGAGATGCCGATCAGCGCCTGGGCCGCCCGCCACGCGACGGCGCCCCGCCGGGCATCCCGGCTGCGGGAGCGGGCCGAGCAGCGCCTCGTCGACCACCTCACCGGCCCGGCCGGTGCCAGCCGTGCCGGGCGTTCGCCGGCCGCCGAGACCCCGCGCTGGCCACATCCACCGGCCGGCGCGCCGGCGCTGACGGTCGCGGGGGTGCCGGCATGAACCCGACCCGACCGCGGCCCGAGGCCCGCCCCGTCCGCTCCCGCGCGGACGGCCGGCGTGCCGTGGCGCGCCGCGCGGTCCTGCTCACCGTGCTCGTGCTCGCGCTCGTGCTGGCGGGCAGCGTGGCGGCCTTCGCCGCGCCGGCGCCGGCGGCGCCTGTGGCGCCGGATCTGAACGCCGTCCTGAACAACGTCCGCAACTGGATCATGGGAATCCTGGCGCTGCTGGCGACGGTCTTCCTGTCGATCGGCGGGGTGCGCTACCTGATCTCCAACGGCGATCCCGGCGAGGTCGGCAAAGCCAAGGACAGCTTCCGCAACGCGGGCTGGGGGTACGGGCTGGCCGCGCTCGCCCCGGTCGTCGTCGCGATCCTCAAGCAGATCGTCGGGGGCTAGCCCATGACCGCCGCCGTCCCGGCACGCCGCGCCCTGCTCCTGGTCGTCGCGGTGCTGGGGCTGCTCGCCGTGCTGCGCGCGCCCGCCATGGTGCACGCCGGCGAGGGCATGCGCCCCGGGCTCACCCGCACGCTGCTGCTGGGAGCGGCGCGGCCGGTCGAGCGGGTGACACACCTCGGGCACCTGGACGCGCCGGACCGCTGGCTGGCGCGCGCCTTCGGCCACGGGACCGCGCCGCGCGGGGGCGCCTCGGAGCTGGCGACCGCGGCGAGCCACGCGGCGACCGGCCGTGCCGGCACCTTCGGGGC
>NZ_JAMPTM010000426.1 GCF_025403375.1 Frankia gtarii | reverse complement strand
CCCCCGGCCCGACCCACCGCCGCCGTCCTGAGCCGGGGGGATGACCGGCCTGGCAGGAGGCGCGCCTTGGCTCCCACCGTTGTGGTGGTCGACGGCGGATACGGCGGAATCACGGTGGCGAAGGCTCCGGATGAGGTCTCCGACGTCGTCCGTCCTGGTCGAAAGCCGCGACGCGTTCGTCCACAACGTCGCCACGCTGCGCGGGGTGGTGGACCCGGGCTGGGCGGAACTGCAGTCGGGGACGCGGATCGCGGCCGACTGCGTCGTCCTCGCGACGGGCTCGGCGTATCCCTACCCCGCGAAGATCGATGCTGTGGACAGCGGCAGCGCCATCTCGACGTTGCGCGGCACGCACGACGGCGTGGCGCGGGCCGGGCGGGCACCTTCACGGGTCACGACAGAGGCAGGCGAAGACATCACCGTGGACGTCTGGTTCGCCTGCTACGGCGCGAGTGTCGACAGCGACTACCTCGACACGCCGAGCTGCGCACGGCCCGGCAGCCCGACGGGCGGGTGGCCGTCACCCCGGAAACTACGGGTGCGCGGCCAGGAGGCGGTGTTCGCGGTCGGGGACGTCACCGCGCTGCCGGAACTGAAGATGGCCCGGCCTGCCCAGAAGCACGCCGAGGTGGTCGCGGCCAATATCCGTACCCTGATCCAGGGCGGCGGCGACCTGGTCGAAGGCCAGCCGGAGCCGGACGCGGTCGTCCTTATCCGTGGTCAAGCGCCCGCGGATCTGCCCCGGCGGGAGATTTCAGACCCCGCAGGGCGGCGATCTGATACAGCCTGCGGGCGTCGTCACCGGTATAGAGCCGATGTCCACCGCCATTCCGCAACGACGGACACAACAGACCGGTCCTGTCGTAATAACGACGCTCGCCGGCAGGGCGGCCGGCGGGCGTCCGGTCGGCGACGATCCGGCGCGGTGGCCGGACCGAGAAAACGCCCGCGGCACCCTCGGGAGCATCCGACCGGATGAACCGGACGGGGTACTGGCAAGCTGTATCCATGGCACGGGGGAATCATGGCCAGCCGCCCGACAGGGCACTGCGGATTTTCATCAGCGTCACGGAGTCCGATCGTCCCTGGGGCCGGTGGATCAGCAGGGAGCTGCGCGAGGCCGGTCACACGGTCGAGCGGGACGAATGGTCGTGGCGGGCATCGGCGCGCATTCTCACCGAACGGGTCGACGCGATGGCGGACCCGGCACGGATCGTCATGGTGATCTCGCCGGACTTCCTGGATCCGGCATTTTTCGGGCCCGAGCAGCTGGCGGCCGCGGAGCAGCTCACCCGCCGTCGCCCGGGTCTATTCGTTCCGGTTCTGCTCGCCCCGGTCACGCTCCCCCCGCTGCTGGCCCGCCTCGCCCCCGTGGATCTCGTGGAGTGCACCGAGCAGGAGTCCCGTGACCGACTGCTGCGCGGTCTGTGGGATCCCCGGCCCACCGATGCCGACAACGAGGCCGACGACGACGCGCCTTGGCCGGGAGCGTCCACGTCCACCGGGCGCCGGCCCGCGGCGGCGCGCGGCTTCTCGCCCGCCGGCCGGACCGCCGCGCTCGTCGCGGAGGTGGCGGCCGCGTTACCCGGCTACGACGTCGGCGCCCGCCTCGGTTCCGGAAGCTTCGGTCTCGTACTCGCCGGCCGACATCGCGCCCTCGGCCGCGATGTCGCGATCAAGGTGCTGACGGCGCTGCAGGACACCACCCCCGCGCGTTTCGCCGCCGAGGCGCGGGTGCTGGCGGAGCTGGACCAGCATCCCCATGTCGTCCGCGTCCATGACTACATCGCGCACGACGACCTCCACATGATCATGATGGAGCTGCTGCCGGGTGGCACCCTCACCCGTCGCGCCGGGATGTCGGGCGAGCAGGCCTGCGCCGTCGGGCTCGCGGTCGCGGAGGCGCTGGCCTACATCCACGGTCGCGGCGTCCTGCACCGCGACATCAAGCCGGACAACGTCCTGTTCGACGCCGATGGCCTGCTGAAGGTCACCGACTTCGGCATCGCTAAGATCTTCGAGGGTTCCCAGGTCACCGCGACCACGATCATCGGCACTCCCCGCTACATGGCACCCGAGCAAATCACCGGCGGACGGCTCGGGCCGGCGACCGATCTCTACGCGCTGGGGACGGTGCTCTACGAGCTGCTCGCCGGGTCACCACCGTTCAGCCCCGACCTGAGCCCGCCCGCGCAGCTGCACCACAAGCTCAACGTCACGCCGGCGACGCCCGCGGGCGTCGCCGCCCCGATCGCCGCGGTCGTGATGCGGGCCCTGGCCAAGGAGCCGGAACGCCGGCAGCCCTCGGCGCACGCCTTCGCCCGTGACCTCGCCGCCGCGGCGGCCGCGGCCTACGGCCCCGGCTGGACTGACCGCGCCGGCACCCGGCTACACCTGAGCGACGACGTCCGAGCTGCCGCTGACGGTGATGCGGACGGCAGGCCGCCGGGCCGCCGCCGGCGGCGCCGGGTGCTCGCCGCCGCGGCCGTGGCCGTGCTCTGCCTGCTCGGCGGCGCGGGGGTGGCGCTGGCGCAACGCGGCGGCTCCTCCGCCGGGCCCGCGCCAGTGCTGGGCCGGTGCCCGCAGATCACCATCCTCACCGGTCAGGCCGACACTCCCTACTATCGCTATGGAATAACACTCGCCCGGCAGATCCAGAGCCGTTACCCGGGCTCGCGGGTGACCGTGGCGCCCACCTCCGGCAGCGCCTACAACCTGCAGAGCGTGCGCGATCCGCAGGCGGCCCAGTGCGCCCTGGCCGTCACCCAGCTCACCACGGCCGTGGACGCGCACAACGGGGTCTACCAGTTCGCCGGCTCCCCGATCTCCCAGCTACGGACGGTCGGCCCGCTGTGGTTCGACCTCCTGCAGCTCTTCGTCCGGACGGACTCCGGCATTCACGACGCGACCGGCCTGTGCGCGGGCACGGTCGCGACCGGGCTGAATGACTCCGGCACGCAGCAGATCGGGACGGTGCTGTTCCGCCAGATCCCCGGCTGCCATCCGAAGCTGGTCTCGCTCACCCTCACCGACGCGATCACGGCCATGCGGCAGGGGAGGATCAACGCCATCCTGTGGGCGGCGGGCGCTCCCACCCAGGAGATCCGCGACGCCATCGCCCACGGTCTGAGCATCCGGCTTCTGCCGCTGGACGCCTACCGCAACGGCATGCAGACGGAGTGGGACGCCTACTACGGCGGGCTACTCGGATCGGCCTTCGTCCCCGGACCGGCCTACGAGACCGAGTCCTACGGCCCGCCGGACTATGCCGGGACGACGCGTACGGCGACGGTCGCCGTCGCCAATGCCCTCGTCGCCAACGAGCACACCGACAGCGCGCTCGTCGGCTTCGCCACCGACGCGCTCTTCCGGCATCGCGGCGACTTCGAACGCGATCTCTGGGGCGTGGGCCAGGGCTCGCGCCACTTCCTCACCGCGCCGCAGACCGTCGGCACGAGCCCGCTCTACTGCCTGGTACCCATGCATGCCGCGGCGGCCGGCTACTACCAGGGCGTCGGCGTCCATCCCCCCTGCCCAGCCCAACCCGGCTCCTCCTGACAAGCGGGCCGACCACCCGGCGGGGCAGGAGCCGAAAAGCGAGGCGACGGCGCGTGAAACGGCGGCCTCGCCGTCCACCCCGACCCGGCGCACCGTCGGATCCCGGCTGGTGACCAGCAGATTCCGCGCCGGCATCCGCACCCCAGACACTGTCTCTTATA
>NZ_JAMPTM010000425.1 GCF_025403375.1 Frankia gtarii | reverse complement strand
CAGATCTGGCGGGCTGCCCGCCGTGAGGGGTGCGGCGGGCAGCCCGCAGGTCCGACGCGGTGGGACCGGTGCAGGTCCGATCCGCGCGGCCGTCGTGCGGGCCCGCCGCGGTCCGCCCTCCGCGGACCGCGGCGAGCCGGCTAGCGGGCTAGCGGGCGGGGTGGCTGTGGTGGGGGCGCGGTTGCGTGTTGTGGAATCGTTCGGCGCCACCCTCGCGCTGGCGAGCCAGCGGGAGGGCGCTGCCGTGCACGGTGCGGAAGCCGGTGGGGCGTCGTTCGGCGCTCGCCTCGTCCACGCCGGCGTCCAGATCGTCGATGGCGTGGGCGCGGACGGCTACCAGGATCTGATCCCAGATCGTCTGCGGCAGCCGGTTCTCCCGCATGGTTCCGCTGTGGAGGAAGCGGACGATCATCTCGTCCGGCAGGCTCCTGGCGACCTGGCCGCTGCCGGCTCCCCAGGAGGTCCAGCCGAGGGCTCCGTCATGCGCGGTCAGTCGGTCGAACACGCCGGCGCGGACGTCGTGGACGAACGGGGCCCACAGCGCGACGGGTACCCGGACCTCGCGGATCCGCCCGGCGTAGCGGTACCGGATGACCACGTCGGCCTGCTGGCTGGCGAACTTCAGCCCGGGGGCGCAGGCTGGTCGCCGCCAACGAATCGGCGGATCCACCGCGGTCCTGGCCGTACAGTCACCCTGTCCCACCCGCCCGTCCATGGGTTCGTCTCCCGTCCTGGCCAGTCCGCCCGCGGCAACGGTCCACCGGGGGCCGCACGCGGCCCATCGCAGGCCCGATGCGGGGGTGGGAGATGAGGTGGTCGGGCCCGTACCGGCGGATGACCGGCGGATGCAGACCCGGTGCGCGCGTTCGGTGCTGGTGCCCGGCGTGCGGGCAGGGTCCGGGAGAGGACCTGTACGTGCAGTGCCTGTGGTCCTCTCCCGGTGTGCCTCACCGCCCATGAAGACCCGCGCGGCGATCCGCCCATCGCAATGGGTGATCGAGTGCGGGCGGGGCAGCCACCCTCGGCGGAATCCGACATCCCAGGAGGAGGATCCCGTTGACATCATCAGGTGTCCTCCTCGCCTCGGTAGCTGGGAAGCGGGCTGCGCGTCCGCCGGTGGACACATCACACCGTGCTGGGCGTATCTGGGACAGAGTGCAACGAGCTGTTGCGGCCCCGCGCATATTAGTTGCGCATGATCAGCGGCTTCCGTGCCCGCCGGAAACGGGAACGCCGTGTCCGACCGGTGGCTACGCACCGTAATGTTCGACCGGCCGTGTCGGGTCTCTCCCGCCGCGAGCGGAGAGGCTCAGGCCCAGCTCCGCTCGCCTGTGGCGACACGGTTGAGGCCCCGTCTGTGCACGACCACCCTACGAGGGTTTCGCGCAATTGGCATTGATCAAAGACGGTCTGTTTTGTTAGCGGGCGAGAATTGGCTAACGTAGCCGCCGCCGTTGCCCGTAGGCAGTGTATGTCAATTTGATTTGGTCGCCGACAGGCCCAGGTGTGGCTTGTGATTGGGTTGTAGTTCGAACAGTGTGATTCCGGCGAACCGCCCCACCGGAACGTGATCGACCACGGCGCGTGCCCTCGACGCTGCTCCGACCGGCGCAACACCGGCAGGTCCCCGCCGCCGGTCTACGCCTCGACTGAACACTACCTCGAAATGACGGCCACTTCCGGGGCGCCGAACCGCCATCGCTGCAGCTCGGCGTCGTCGGAGTGATGGCCGAACGTCGTCCGGCTGTTTTCGCGCGCCGGACCCGCGGCTCACCAGGTCAGCACGAGCCGGCCGCGGGTGCCGCCCTTCTCCAGGACGCGGTGTGCTTCGGCGGCCTGCTCGGCCGGAATCGCCTTCGCCACCCGCAGGGTGACGGCGCCATCCTCGACGAGCTGGCGCAACCGGTCGAGTTTGGCCTGCTCGCGCGCATAGGTGCGCACCCACACGTTATGGATCGTGATGCCGCGCTCGGTCTCGCCCTGGAACGGGCGGACAGCGGCGAACCCGCCGCCGTCGCGGATCGCGCCGAGCAGGGCATCGTTCTGGATCGAGCCGTCCGCCAGTCCGTCCACCCCGGCGGGTACCGCCGCCCGGATCCGCTGTGCGACGTCGTCGCCGCGGCGGACGACGAGGTCGGCGCCGAGCGCCCGGACGAGTTCCTCGTCGGCCTCGGAGGCGTCGGCGACGACGCGCAGCCCGTCGGCCTTGGCAAGCTGAACGGTGTAGCCGCCGAAGCAGCCGGCCGCCCCCGTCACCGCCAACGTCTGGCCGGCGGTGAGGCCCAGCAGGTCAAGCGCCAGCCGCGCGGTGAGCCCGTTCATCGGCAGCGTGGAGGCGGCCACGTCGCCGACGCCCGCGGGGACCCGTGCGACGGACTCGGCCGGCACCACCACCTGCTCGGCGTAGCCGCCGTTCGACGCGGCGGGGATGACGATCGCCATCACGTGGTCGCCGATCGCGAGATCCGTCGACACCCCCTCGCCGATCTCGTCGAGGACACCGGCGACGTCCATCCCCGGCACGTAGGGCGGCGCCCATTTCGACAGCCATTTCGCCCGGTCACCGCTACGGGTGAAGGTGTCCGTCGGACTCACGGTGGCGGCGGCGGACCGAATCCGGACCTCGCCCGGACCGGCATGCCGCTCGGGTACGTCCACGATGCGCAGGGCCTCCGGCCCGCCGAACTCGACCACTCCCACAGCTCTCATGGCAGACGACACTAACGCCGCCCACCCCCGGCCGCGCCATCGAACGTGCGCGGTCGACCCGCTTGTGGCGGCGCAGTCGGGTCGACGCGTTCCGCCGCCAAACGAGTCTGCTGAACTACCTAGGTAAGACGCTTTGTGGTCGACTGGGTACTCTTGTCGACATGGGGGTCGATCTCGGCTCCGATCGGTCCCGCCGGCGGATCGACCGGGCCGCGGGGGCGGTGCTGCAGGCGCAGCGGGATATCTCCGAATGGCTGGAGGCCCGTCGCGGAGATGACCGTTTCATCCGGTTTGGAAATCATTTCCGGATACTCGACGGAGTGCTGAGCGAGATGCTCGCCGCTCTGGCCGGCGGGGTCGATTCCCTGCGGGAGCCGGGCGAGGGCGGCGCGAGCTACGACGGATGCAGGTCGGTGGAGACGATGCTGACCGTCGTGCGGCGCACGTTCGACTGGTACCGCGAACGTTATGACCAGCGACTCGACGAGCGGCTGGGCCCGATTCTGCTGGCCGCCGACGAGCTGATCCGGTCGTGCTGGTCGCAGCCGTTCGCGGCGCTGCAGCGGCCCGCGCCGACCGGTCCGCTCGCCTACGTCGACCCGCGTTTCAACGCCTTCGCCGTCACCCGGTCGAGTGTGCCGGCGCCGCTGCGTCCGCCGGCCCGCACCGACGCGGTGGACGAGGCCGTCCGCGCCCTGCTGCGCGAGCTGCCGATCCCGGCGATCGCCCTGCCGGAATGGGCCACGCGCCAGGCGTGGTGGCTGGCCCCGGCCGCCCACGAGACCGGCCACCACGTCCAGCGGGACCTGGTGCCGGGTCTGCCCGATCTGACCCGTGCCGCGCTGGACCACGCGGTGCGCGCAGCCTCGGGTGGGGACGCGGAGCTCGCCGCCCAGTGGTCGGGCTGGCAGGCGGAGCTCTTCGCCGACGCCTTCTCCGCCGTCATGATTGCCGGCGCGGCGGCGTGGACGGTCGACGAGCTCGAGCACGCCGCACCCGCCCGCCTCGCCGGGCTGCCCCC
>NZ_JAMPTM010000424.1 GCF_025403375.1 Frankia gtarii | reverse complement strand
GGCGGGTTCAACGCGGTCTCCCAGCGTCAGGGGTCGATTCGGCCATCGCCGACCAGACTTCCCGGCACACCATGACCGAGCCTAGCGGAACGCTCTCGCCCGGCGGCGGGTCGGTGTCACCGGCCGGGAGCTCCCGACATCGTCGGCGCAGCGGGCGCATCGTCCCGCCCGACCCGCTCGACGGAGCCGGCCGCGGGCGCTGTTCCCTCCCGGTAGGCCGTGCCGTCCGGTCCGTAACGGACGGGACGGGACAGCGCCGCCGACCCGAAACGGCGCCGGTCCCGGACCTGGTCACGCCAGATCACCAGAGCGGGCAGCAGAAACATCGTCGCCAGCAGCACGACGGCGACAAGTATGCGATCCCATTCGAATCCTGAGTCCACAGATCGTCCTTCGATCGATGATCGTCCGATGACGGGCATGCGTGCCCGGCCCACCGCGCGCCGCAGGCTGCGCAGGCAGGCATGTCAGAGCCAGGACCCGAGGTTGATTCCCCGCCGCCGCCGCACCACGGCAGGACAGACGGGCCGGCGTACGCAAACCCGCGACCTCGGCACGCGGCTGTAGCGGCCTCGGCGCACGGCAGCAGCCGGCCCGGAGCTGGTAGCCGGCGGGCGGGGAATCGGGGGCGTCAGTCAGCATGGCGGCGGGGCCGGGGAAGTCGGGCGTCAGCCGATCTCACGGCCCCGCCGTGGCGCGCGGGCCTACCTCGAGAACTGGCGAGGCTGTGCCGGTGGGCCGCGGGCGGCCAAGGCCCCGGCGCAGGCGTCGGGACGGCCGGCCCCGCGCGTCGGCCGGCGCCAGCGCACAAACAGGGAAAGGCCCAGGGTCGCCGCGCCCGACGCGAGGACGAACGCGGTGGAATGGCCCGGCGACCACGGCCCCGCCAGCAGGGTTCGAGCATTCGGACGCGGAGTCGTGGTCTCGCCGGAACCGGCTGGGACGGTGAAGGCCGTGACAGTGGGCAGCAGGCCCCCGACCACCTGCAGGTCCGCCGGCCGGCCGCCGACGCCGCCGGAGGCGCCCACCAGGCCGATCAGCAACAGCAGGGACGCCACCCAGCCCGCGCGCAGGCGCCGACGCGGAAGGGTGACCACGCGACCAGGCTAAACCAGCGACGATGCCCCGCCCGGCCGGATCTCGGCCGGGCGCCCCCGGACGGTCCGACCATCAGCGGCGGACCGTCAGCAAAAGGCCGTCAGCAAAAGGCCGTCAGCGAGGTGGTGCCGCCGCGGGATCCATCACAGGCCGGGTTCCCTGGAAGCGGAAGTTGCCCGCTCCGGTCTCGATGCGTGTCCCGTCGAATCCGGCTGCGGCGAGCCGGGCCGTCAACCCGTCGGGGTCGACCGTGGTCGAAGGAGCAGTCCTCCGCCGGAATCCGGGTGGCGTCAACCATGCAGGATGCGCACCCGTGAGCCCAGCCGCCGCTCGAGCAGGCGCGCTGATTTGCCGTCCATCTCCAGCGCGGCGAGCGACGGGGTGAGGTTCGCGAGCATGCGGGTGGTGGCGCCGAAACCGGGCCCGAGTTCCAGCACGTTATTGCCGAGGGAGACCTCGGTGAGCGCCCAGGGCAGAAACTTCTTCTCCACCGCGGCCGTCCACTTTTGAGACGCACACAACTTCCGGTGCAGCAGATTCATCGCTATATCCGGACCCTGGATCTGCCCGTTCGCGACGGCCATCCCTACCCCGCCGGAGTCCCCGTGGGGGTTTCTGGACTGGAGCCCGACATGGTCCGCTTCCAGGGGCAGAGCAGCGACCGTGATGGCGCTGGTGGCCCCTGCCCCAAGCCGACGAGCGTTGTCCGCGGACGGTGTGACCGGGCCGAGTACTCAGATCTGGTTGACCTGGCTCAGCAGCGCGCGTAGCGCGGCTGCGACCTCCTTGGGCCGGTCGTCGGGGAGCAGGTGGCCACCGTCGAGGGCGACGCTACTGAGCCTGGGCGCCCACGTCCTCCACACTTCTTCGTAGTCGAAGGGAGGCGCGGTCCCGGCTGGCTGATTCCACAGTGCAGTGACAGGCATCGTCAGTTGCCTGCCCAGGGCGCGGTCCTCGTCGTCGTGACGGCCGTCCACGAACGCTCCCGCCCGGTAGTCCGCGCATATCGCGCGGATACTCTCCGGCCCGCGGGCCGCATCGAGGTAGGCCGCCCGCACGTCGGCTGGTATCGCGCCAGGATCGCTGACCCACACGTCCAGGAAGTGGCCGAAGTACCCGTCAGGATCCGCGCCGATCATCCGCTCGGGAAACGGAGCCGGGTGAGCCATGAAGTACAGGTGAAAAAGCACGGCGCCGAGCTGGACGGTCATCGCCTGCCAGAGGTCGACGCTGGGGATCACCCCAAGAACCGCCAGGTGGCTGATCCGGTCGGGATGGTCCAGCGCGGCTCTGAAAGCCACCCCCGCCCCGCGGTCATGGCCGGCGACGGCGAAACGGTCATGGCCGAGCCGACCAGCGAGCGCTGTTATGTCGGCAGCCATCGTGCGCTTACTGTAGACGGTGTGACCGGCGTCGTCCGCGGGCTTGTCGCTGGCGCCGTAGCCCCTCAGGTCCGGGCAGATCACCTGATGGTCGGCGGCGAGTTCTGTAGCGACATGCCGCCAGGCCAAGTGCGTCTGCGGGAATCCGCGCAACAGGACAATCGGATCTCCGCGACCGCCGACCGCGACGTTGAGTGTCACATCGCCGACGGACACCCGCCGGTAGTCGAATCCGGGAATCAGCGCGGTCATGAGGGCGGCTCTCCTGGCGTGATCGGCATGGAGCGTACGATGCCCAGCCTGGACGCGGCGGCACGGCCGAACAACAGCGAAGAACGAAACAGTCGAGCGGTCTCGGTTAATGATCAGGAGGAGTGGCGGTGGAGCGGCACGAGGTGGACGCGTTCCTGGCGGTGGCCGAGGAGCTGCACTTCCGTCGCGCCGCCGAGCGGCTGCGGCTGTCGACGGCGCGAGTCAGCCAGACGATCCAGCGGTTGGAACGCCGCGTCGGGGCTCCGCTGTTCGAGCGCACCAGCCGCATGGTGACGCTGACTCCGATGGGCCGCCAGTTCCGAGACGACCTGGAACCGGCCCGTGCGCTGACGAACGCGGCGCTCGGAAAGGCGATCGCGGCCGCCCGTGAGGTCAACCGAGTTCTTCGCGTCGGATTTCTCGGACCCACCGCCGGCGATTTCCTCCTCGCCACCGCCCGAGCGTTCGGCGACCACCGTCCAGAGTGCGAGATCTCGCTTCGCGAGACGGCCTGTCTGGAGGACGTCGCCGACGACCCGTTCGCAGACGTCGTCGCTTCTGTGCCGGACTACTGGCGGGACGCCCACCTGCCCCGGCGAACCCCACTCGGCAGGACTCTCACCCGCGGCCCGGCCGTCGCCACCCTGAACGAGATCCTGCTGGTAGTCGCCGCCGGTCAGGCCATCAGCACGGTAGATGTCCAGGTCGCCCGGCGGCATCCACGACGCGACATCAGCTACCTCCGACTGTTGGACACGCCGCCCTTCGAGATGGGTCTTGTGTGGCGGACGACCGCCCCGACCGATCTCGCCCGTGACTTCGTCCTCGTCGCAGAGGGTTTCTCCGCCCGACGAAACGGCGGCGCGGAGTAGAACCAGCTCCACGCGATCTCCTGGGTTGGCAGCGGCATCCGTACAGCCCGCCGACTCGAGGAGACGCCCCTCCCCAAACACCCAGCCAGGATCAATCACGAGATCACGACCGCAAACGCGCCTCCCCCTGCCGCAGTGATCCCTGTCTC
>NZ_JAMPTM010000423.1 GCF_025403375.1 Frankia gtarii | reverse complement strand
GTTTTCCCCTGGCTGCGGGGTGTGGGCGGGGGTCATCGTTCCATCGTGCCCGGCCGGACCCGGCCGGCCCACCGGCGCGCGCGGGCCACGTCGGCGGGTGCGTCGCAGTCCAGGCAGGCGAGGGCGTCCGCGCGCACCGCGGTCACCGCCTGGTCGGTGAACAGGCCGCGCACCGGCCGGCCGACCGGGTCGGTGGGCAACGCCGCCCGCAGCTGCGCGGTACGCCAGACCGCGGCGAGGTACTGGCGCCGCCCGCCCGGGTCGACCAGGACGGCGGCGTCCGCCGCGGGTTGCTCGGCACCGCGGCGCAACAGCTCGATCTCCCGGCCGGTAAGGAACGGCAGGTCGGCCGCGAGGACGGCGACGAACGGGGTGCTGACGGCCGCCAGCCCCGCCGCGATCGCCGCGACCGGGCCGCCGCCCGGCGGGTTCTCCTGACACCATTCCACCTCGCCCTCGGGGAGCTTCGCGAGCTCGCGCCGGGGGCCGACGACGACGATGCGCTCGGCCCCGGCGACGGCGGCGAGCACCCGGTCAAGCAGGGTGGTTCCACCGACGATGACGGCCGGCTTGTCCCGGCCGCCGAGGCGGCGGGCGGCACCGCCGGCGAGCACGAGCGCGCTGCAGCCGGCCCGCGGGGCGGTCATCCGCCGATCGCCGACATGGGCCGGTCCGGCTGCTGGAAACCGAGCTCGTCGATCCCATGGCCGGCCCTCTTGCCGAGCACCGCCGCCCGCCACAGCGCGGCGAGCCGCTCGTCGTCCGCGCCGGCGCGCAGGGCCGTGCGCAGGTCGCTCTCCTGCCGAGCGAACAGGCAGTTGCGCACCTGACCGTCGGCGGTCAGCCGGACCCGGTCGCATTGCGCGCAGAAGGGCGCGGACACGGAGCCGATCACCCCGACCCGGCCCGGCCCGCCGTCGACCTCGAACAACTCGGCGGGCGCGCTGCCCCGCCCCGGCAGGGGCCGCAGGGTGAACGCGGCTCGCAGGGCGGTGAGGATCTCCGCCGCGGTGACCATCGCCGATCGCTGCCAGCCGTGCTGGGCATCCAGTGGCATCTGCTCGATGAACCGCAACTCGTACTCCTCGGCCAGCGACCAGTGCAGCAACCGGGTGGCTTCGTCGTCGTTGACGCCACGAACGAGAACGCTGTTGATCTTGACGGGGGTGAGACCGGCCGCCGCCGCGGCCCGCAGCCCCGCGAGCACGTCGCCGAGCCTGTTGCGGCGGGTGATCCGGGCGAAGCGGGTCGGATCCAGGGTGTCCAGGGAGACGTTGACCCGGTCCAGACCGGCGGCGCGCAACGGCCCGGCCAGCCGGACGAGCGACAGGCCGTTCGTGGTGAGCGAGAGCTCCGGCCGTGGTCGCAGGGACGCGAGCCGGGCCACCAGTGCCGCGAGGCCGGGCCGCAGCGTGGGCTCGCCGCCTGTGAGCCGGACCTCGGTCACGCCGAGTAGCCGCACCGCGACGCCAACCAGCCGGACGACCTCGTCGTCCGTCAGCAGGCGCGCCGACGGCAGCCAGGGCAGACCCTCCGCGGGCATGCAGTAGACGCACCGCAGGTTGCACCGGTCGGTCAGCGACACCCGCAGGTCCGAAGCGACGCGACCATGGGTGTCGACAAGACTCACCGGTCTAGCGTATAGAGCCCATGCGCCCAAACCCACCGGGCCCTTCGGCCGGGGCGGACAGCCATGCGGACTGACCGGTGATGCCGGCGAGGCACCTCCGATCGGGCCGGGGCGAACCCCCGCTCCGATGGACCGCGAGCAGCGTTGGGCGGCCAGGCCGGGCGGGTCGCGCCAGGCCGGCCGCCGCAGCCCGGGGGCGCTGGTGGGCAGGCGGGCAGCGCCCGCGGTCACCGGGCCTGCGAGACTTACCTTCCAGCGGTCGATGGACCGGCTCACCCGGTCGCGCGTGCGCGGCGGGCGGGCCGGCCGCGCACGCGACCGCGGGGCCGGCGACGCCGGCCCCACAGGCGGGAACATCGGCGCGGGGAGGGCTCGGCAATGCAGGTCTTCGGAGTTGACGTCGGAGGAAGCGGAATCAAGGGCGCTCCGGTCAACATCGAGGACGGCACGCTGGCCGCGCCCCGGTTGCGGATTCCGACCCCGCAGCCGGCCGAGCCCGCCGCCGTCGCGGCGACCATCGCCGACGTCGTCAACCACTTCGACTGGTCCGGCCCGGTGGGTGTGGCCCTGCCGTCGGTGGTCAAGAACGGCGTGGCGCTGACGGCAGCAAACATCGCACCGTCCTGGATCGGCACCGACATCGTCGGCGTGCTCGCCGACGCCCTGGGCCGAGCCGACGCGGATGCCACCTCGGTGTCGGCTCAGTCGGCTGGATCCGGCACTGCGGCGGAGATCACCACGGTGAACGACGCGGACGCGGCGGGGATCGCGGAGATGGCCTTCGGCGCCGGCCGCGACACCGCCGGCCTGGTCATCATGACGACGTTCGGCACCGGCATCGGGACCGCGTTGTTCCTGCACGGACAGCTGGTCCCGAACACCGAGCTCGGGCACCTGGAGATCCACGGACATGACGCGGAGACAAAGGCCTCCGACGCGGCCCGCGAGCGTGAGGACCTGTCGTGGGAGAAGTGGGCCAAGCGGGTCACCCGGTATCTGAACACCCTCGAGGCGCTGCTCTGGCCCGATCTCATCATCATCGGTGGCGGGGTCAGCAAGAAGGCCGACAAGTTCCTCGACCAGTTGGAGCTGCGCACCCGGGTGGTCCCGGCGCAGCTGCAGAACGAGGCGGGCATCGTCGGCGCCGCCCTGTCCGGCCTCGCCGATCAGAGCCGCCCTCGCCCGTCGGCCCGCCCGACACGCCGGCGGGGTCCGGCGACCCGGCCGCCCGGCGGGCGGCGACCGTAGGATCATCCGGCCGGCCTGCGGCCCGGACGGACGGGCCCGACACGGTCAGACTGTGCGTGTCGTCCGCCGTCAACCCGCCAGCCGGCCGTATCGATGGCAGGCTGTCACCTACCGGGACGCACATGCCGAAGGCGACTTCAGGTGCGTCATGCCGATCTGCCTGCAGGCTCGCCGGCCGACGGGCGCGATGTGCGCTGCGACAGGCCGACCGACCGACCGGGCACGGTACGGCTTCGAGTGAACAGGAGGCGCCATGCGTGAGCTGAGGGCGGTCGCACTCAGCGAGGACGGCGGCTACCTCGTACTCGCGGACGCAGGCGGCAGGACCGATGGCGAGCAGTTCCGAGTGCCGGTGGACGACCGGCTCCGGGCTGCCCTGCGCGGGATGCGCCGCAGCGAGGTGCGCACCGAAAGCGCGCTGACCCCGCGGGAGATCCAGGCCCGGCTGCGTGCCGGGGAAACCGCCGCGGAGGTCGCCAGGGCCGCCGGCATACCTGTGGAACGCGTGGAGCGTTACGAGGGTCCTGTGCTGGCCGAGCGCGCCCGCGTCGTGCAGGAGGCCCGGGCGGCGCTGCTGCCCAAGGACCCCGGTGGGGTGCCCGGCCGGCCGCTCGGCGAGGTCGTCGACGCGAGGCTGATCGTCGCGCAGGACAATCCCGCCGCGGCCCAGTGGGACGCCTGGCGCCGCGTCGACGGCATCTGGCTTGTCCAGCTCACCTCGGACAGCCGCTGCGCCCGCTGGACGTGGGATCCGGTCGTGCGCCGGGTGCGCCCCCACGACGACGCCGCCCGGGCCCTGGTCGCTCCGGAGAGCGCCGAGCAGGCGCCCCCGCCCCCGCCCGCACCGCCCGTGCTGCGGGCCGCGGGTCCGGCGCTGACG
>NZ_JAMPTM010000422.1 GCF_025403375.1 Frankia gtarii | reverse complement strand
GTGCGGGGGCACGGCCGGCGGGGCGGCGGTTCACATCGCTGTCGTCGGGCCCCGCCTCCTCGGTCTCCGCCTCCTCGGTCTCCGCTTCCTCCCGTTCCGCTCCTGTCGGCCCCTGGCCGGATTCCTCGGCCCGGTCACCGGTGGCGCCGTCCCCCTGATCACCAGGGCTGCCCTCGGCCTGCTCACCGGAGGTGCCGTCCGCCTCCTGCCCCGCGGGTGCCTGCTCGTCCTTCTTTCCGCCGGTGCCCGGCACCGTCTTCAGGACATCGGTCACGGCTGCGGCCGCCGCCTTCGCGGTGGAACCGCCCTTCTCGGTCAAGGTCTCCGTAAGTTGCTGGGTGCGCTGTTGCAGGTTCTCGGTGAGACGCTCGACCTGGGCCTCGTACACCGACAGGGCGGCACGCCGGCCGGCCTCCACGACCGGCCCGCGCACCTGGGCGAGCAGCTGCTCGCCCTGGGGGGACTTCAGCAGCTTCACCGTCTGATCCCGCAGGAGATCCTTGGGGTCGTGATGACGTCCGGTCAGCCAGAGCGCCACACCGACGGCCACCTTCGCCTTCTTGGTCCGACCGAGAACGTAGCCACCGACGAGCGCCGCGGCGATCTTCGCACTGCTCACGATTGATCATCTCCCTTGCGTTCACCCGAATCCGGTCCCCAGCCCCAGCGACCGGTTCCCGCAAAGGAGTCGGCGGGTTCTCCCGCTGAGGTCCGGGTGCCGGGGGGGATTTCGACGAAGTCGATGGCGGGCAACGGCCCGACGTACTCGATCGAGAGCTCCGGTCGGGCCCGACGCAGCCGCGCGATCGCGGCGTCGAAGGTCTCGACGTCGTCGGTGGCCAGCAGGAAGGCCCAGCTGAGCACGGGATCCTCCGCCCCGCCGTGCCGCCGTCGCGGCCGATCCGAGCGGGCCAGCGGCTGCAGCTCGCTCAGGATCTCGTCGGCCTGCCGCTGCCGCCGCTGCACGACCAGCTCGGCGATCTCCTGCCCGAACCTGATCCGCTCGTCCAGATCATCCGGTGGCGGGCGGGCGACCACCGGCGATCCGGGGAGCACGGCCTGCAGGGCGGACCGCTCGTCCTCGTCCACGTCGAGACGCAGCTCCACGAGACCGTCGACGGCGTCGAGCCGCTCCGGCATCACGTCGACCAGCGGCGCGAGGACCTCCGTGCGCACGGCGTCCTCATCGGGGGCGACCGTGCCGAACCGCATCGGCAGCACGGGGCCTCGCGCCAGCAGTCGCTGCAGGATGTCCAGCTGGTGCACCGCCTCCTGGTCCCCGAGGGCCCCGACGTCGGCGGTGCAGCTCACCGCGGCCGACAACGGCCCGAACCGCACCAGATGCACGGGTTCCGGGGGGTGTCCAAGGCCGGGCGGGGCGGGTTCGGGAGCCGGGTGCCCCGCTCGGGTGACGCCATACACGATGACGGGCACGGCCCTCACCCCTGCTTGCCGCTGCGACGCTCGGCCGGGGCCTCGCGCCCCGCCGGCAGGTCCCGCCCGTGCCGTTCCTCGGCGGGCGCGCCACGCAGGGCGTCCACCACCTCCTCCGCCGTGTCCTTCAATCCGCCGAGCGCACCCCTGCTCTTGTGCCGCGCGGTGCCCTCGGTGACCTCGCGCATGAGCCCGGGCAGGCCGGAGACCTGCTCCGTGGGCTGCAGATCGAGCCGGTTCACCGCTTCCGCGAACCGCAGGTAGGTGTCGACGCTGGCAATGACGATCCGCGCGTCGATCGTGAGGATTTCGATTCCCACCAACGCGACCCGAACGTAGGCGTCGATGACGATCCCCTTGTCGAGAACCACGTCGAGGACGTCGGCGAGGCTGCTCGGCTGGGGAGCTCGATTGATCGGACGACTGGCAATGGTCATGATGCTGACCTCGCCTTCTGACAGGATTGCTGGTCGGCGCAGGATCGGGCGGAGCGCCGCTCGGGGGCCCTCGGCCCGCGGTCCGGGAACGCCTCCGAGCCGCTCTCGACGAGGCGACGTGCCCGGGCGACGGCGTCGTCGGCCTCCCGCTGGGTGATACCGAGCGAGGCGCGGACCCGCTCGAGGCTGTGCCGGATCTCGATCAGTGCCTGGCCCAGGTCGTCGAGCTGCTCCGCCGTCAGCTCGCCGCCGTCCATCCGGCGGACCGCCTGGCGTTCCAGCACCTCGCGCAGCAGTTCGAGGACGACCACGACGAGCTGTCCCAGACCTCGACCGACCTGGTCCGGGTCGGCGTTGAGGCGCAACGGGCGACCGGCGCCACCGGAACCACTCATCCCGCCACCTCCCCAGCTCCCTCCACGGCCTTCTGGATGCCGACGAGGAGCAGCCGTAGATCGAGCCGGATCAGGTCGACCCCGGCGAGAGCGATCACGACGTCGCCGCTGATCACGACACCGCGATCCACGAGCCGGTCCAGCAGGTCGGCGAGCGGCTGGGCCGCGGAGCAGGGCGGTTCGGCGGTGGTCGGGGTGCGGGGTCGGACCAGACCGGCGACACCGGCGCGGCCACGGGGAACGGGGCCGCCGCCCGGTCCGCACCGCTGACCCGACTCAGCCATCTCCGCCACCATCCCCATCCCCATCCCCACCACCGAGGGTGACGTGCACGAAGGAGTACGGCGGCCAAGGCCCCGTGATCTCGGCGTCGAGACCGGCCTGCGTCAGTCGCCGCACCAGCGCCCGCGCCGCCGCGAGGAACTCCTCGTCGGCCGAGCGCGGGACGAGGTAGGCGCAGTCGAACATCCGCCCGGCCCGGCTGCCCCGGCGTCGCGCGGTGTCCCGAGCGAAGGCGGTCAGCTCCTCGTCTGCCTGTTCGATCAGCGTGCCGAGTTCCTCCCGGCGCGCCTCCTGCGCCCGGATCTCCCGGCGCCGGGCCGTGAGATAGGCCGTGCCCGATCCCGGCGCGAGTGCCAATCCCTCCACTGGAAGATCGATAGGCTGGTCGAGAGGCGCCGCCTCGGTCACCGGGCGGGGCGCGTCGATCCGCAGGCCCCATTCCCTCGCGTCCTGAACCTGGGCCAGCGTGCGGGAAAGCGTCTGCTCCGGATCGTCGAGCACCGCGTAGGCCTGCTCCGCGTCCGACAGGACCGTGCCGAAACGCAGTGGGAGCACCCCACCGCGCTCCGCCAGCGCCCGCAGCACCTGATCGTGACGGCGTGCGAGGTCCGCAAGCCTCCCGGTCTCGGAGACGTCCTCCTCGAGGTCACGCAGCAAGGCGAGCTCGATATCGGAGACCACCAGGGCCACCGGCGGGCGGACCACGGCGCGCACCCCGGTCCCGGCCACCAGACCTTCGAGGTCGGACACCTGACGGCTCTGCTCCGGGACGATCCCGTAGACGTAAAGCCCGTGGTCCACGTCGGCGCCGCGACCGCGCCCGCGTGACCGGCCCGTGGACTCGGCCGCAGCCCCCTCGCCGTCCGGGACCGCCCGGTCGCCTGACACGCGATCGCCTGACACGTGGTCGCCCGTGGGGACCTCGGCCTCCTCCGCGGGCTCGGGCCCACCCGGCAGCGCCTCGTCGGGCCCCGGCGACACCTCGCCCGGCAGCCCGCCACCACCCCAGGGCCCTTCGGTGAGTTGCGGCAGCCCTTCGGCGAATACGACCCGGGTGATCTCCTGCGCCAGGCGCTGCGCCGCCTGGCACCGTGCCATACCGCGGGCCTCGGCGACGGCCTCCTCGAGGACGCCGGGCGCCAGCCGCCGGGCAAGTGCGGCGAGGCCGTCAGCACTCGCCGCGGGCATGACGAGGGGGGAGAA
The DNA here is from genome assembly GCF_025403375.1 of Frankia gtarii. Taxonomy (GTDB): domain Bacteria; phylum Actinomycetota; class Actinomycetes; order Frankiales; family Frankiaceae; genus Frankia; species Frankia gtarii. The sequence continues at coordinate 11 of NZ_JAMPTM010000422.1, read as the reverse complement.
CAGCCATGCCC
>NZ_JAMPTM010000421.1 GCF_025403375.1 Frankia gtarii | reverse complement strand
GGCGGGGCGCGGGCGCGAGTTCGCGCAGCGGCCGGCCGTCGTCGTGGACGAGGGTGGAGGGCTGCACGACCGGGCCGAGCTCGGGGTCGGTGACGGTGACGCGGCGCCCCTCGTGGACGAGCTGGGGGTGCGCCAGCGCGTCGGCGCCCCGGCGGAACGGTTCGGCGGAGATGTCGCCGTTGGCGGCGAAGACCTCCTCCCATTCGGCGAGGGTCCGCTGCCCGACGCGCTCGATCATCAGCTCCCACAGCTCGGTGCGCAGCTCCTGCGTCGGCAGGGCGGGGATGCCGGCCCACTTCGGGTCGGTGAACACCTCCGCCAGGCCTAACTCCCGCATCAGCGCGACGAACAGCCGCGGCTCGACCTGGGCGAACTGCAGCCAGGTGCCGTCCTTCGTCGGCGCGGTCAGCAGCGGGTACACCAGCGGCCCCTGGACCTCCCCGGCGGCGTTGAACGCGTTGACGACGGTGAACGCCTCGGGCCAGCGGATGCCGACGATCTCGGTGTAGAAGTTCCAGGTGTCCAGGGCGCCGACGCCGCGGGCGAGGTCGGCCTCGACGCGCTGGCCCAGCTCGCTGGCGTCGCGTTCGAGCAGGGCGGCGAGGATGCCGTGCACGGCGGTGTGCGCCGCGCCCCAGGAGGCGAACGGCACCGACACGTACGCCGGCCCGCGCCGCGCCGTGATCGCCTCCTTGACGTGGAAGACGCCGAGCTTGGCCAGGACCAGCCCCTCGTAGCCGGGCAGGTCGCGCCACGGGCCGGCCGGCCCGAAGCCGGTGATCGATGCGCTGACCAGCCGCGGGTGGGCGGCGGCGAGGTCGGCGGCGGTCAGCCGCAGCGCCGCGAGCGTCGCCGGCCGGTAGGTGGTGACCAGGACGTCGGCGTCGGCGAGCAGGGCGTCGAGCTCGTCGCGGCCGCCGTCGGCGTGCAGGTCCACCACGACGCTGCGCCGGCCGCGGCCGAGGACCGGCCAGTCGGCTCGCCGGCGCAGCGCGCTGCCGCCGGGCGGCTCGACCAGCACGACGTCGGCCCCGGCATCGGCGAGGAACAGCGTCGCCAGCGCCCCGGGCAGGCTGCCCGACAGGTCGATGACGCGCAGCCCCGCCAGGGGTCCCTGGTCGGCTGCCCCGGCCTGCCCCACGTCGAAAGTGGTCTCCGTCACGCCGTTCCCCTCGTCCACGCGGTCACCCGACACATCGTGACGTGGATCCTAGTTCACTAGGTCATAGAAGAGAACTATCTCGGCGTGTGTGCGGTGAGGCGCCTACCGGCAAAGCCGCGGGATCCTCGCAGGCGCGCGGCCGTGGCAGGTGGATCGGCGAGGATCACCTCCTCGCGGCAGGGCAGGAGAAGCTGGAGTAACGACTGGGCGATCACACCGAGGTGGCTCCGGGGGTGCGGGGAACGCCTAGGACGAGGTCGTCGGCCAGCGCGCGGGCTCTGGCCAGATCGGACTCGGTCATCGTCCTGCGGTGCGCGGCGCTGTTCGCGAGTCCGTTCAACTGTCGTGCCTGGCGCCGCCGGGTCTCGTCCAACCAGCCTTGGACTACTGGATCGTGTCCGAGGATCGCCAGGCAGAACCGGTAGTCGCGCAGATCGCGGCCCGCTGGCTTGCCGGCCTTGCGTCGATTGTCGTTCACCGTTGCCAGCCAGCTCTCGCCGTACTGCTGGGTGAGCCAGGCCTGCAGTGGTTCCGCCAGGCGGCCCGCGGTGACCTCGGCGATCCGGGTGACCTGGTCGTGAAGCGCGGGCCTGAAGACTGTCGACGCCGGGACCGCCCCGGTTGCGGGCCCTCGCCCGTCGCCGGCCTCATGGGTTGGTGGGCCCTGCCGCGGGTTCTGAACCGGCGATGCGCGGTCTTGCGCAGGAGGCTTGGCCTGCTCGGTGGGCGAGGCGGGACGAGAGGGCCAAGGCCATGCGGTGCCCGCTGGTCCGGCCGGGTGCTCTCGGTGGCTGCCCAGCGACGGGCCCACTCCGCCACGGCGGTTCGGACCGGGATGCCCCGGAGCCCTGGCGCCCTGGGGAACAGGCGGTATCCAGCCGGCACCCAGGCCTGCCCGTGGCGGGGTCCAGTGCCTCGGCTGCTGGTGAGACACCCCAGGCCGGCCGGTGGGCCGCGGCGTCTGCGGAAACGGGTGCCGGGGGATCTCCGGCAGGACGATCGTTCGGATCCGACGAAGCCGACCCGAGGGCCGACGGGTCGGCGCGGCGGCGAGTTGGCGTCGCAGAGCGATCGCCACCACGACCATGGTGGCGATCCAGAAAATCCAGATCGCACCCTTCTCGAATCCATCGAGCAGGTCGGCCAGAACCACGGGCACGGCGCCGACGAGGCCCAGCGCGGCGAGGATCGTGGCGAGGAGAGTCCCCACCGAGGCTCGCCGCCGTGGAATGAGGTTCCACATCACCGCCAGCATCGAGGCCACGGCCAACGGAACCGTGACCATTATCCTGCGGGAACTGAGGCGTTCGGATGCCATGAGGTCGGGTCTCGTCAGCGCGCCGACCACATCGGCGAATTCGCCGAGAAGATATGTGACGACGAGCGTTCCGGCGATGACAAGGGCGATGCGACTCCTGCTCATCTCGGTTATCCGTTCCGTGTTGTTCGCGCGGCGCGGCGAGATTCCAGGCGCGGCGCCAGCCAGTCGAGGTCGGCCGGACCGATCAGCCGCATCGCGAGCAGCCATTCGCACAACGGCCGTCGGGCGTCCGTCGTCCGATCCAGGCCCTGGACGCCCGCGGCGACCAGCTCGTCCCGGACATGCTCGATGCGTTTGCTGACGACGCGGCTGGTCAGGCCGAGGAGATCAGCAACCTCCTGATAGCTCCTCGGTCGCGGGTCGTAATGCGGATAGGGACGTAGGTAACCGCGGGCGAGCGCCACCATCACCTCGCGTCGGCGGTCAGTCAGACGGGGCGCCTGGGTCACTGTGCTGATCGGATCCGCCGGCAGCACGCGCGGCGCGACGTCGGTCGTGGTGTCCGGCTGGGTCAGCCGCAGTCCATAGGTCCACAGGCCGCCCGGGACGAGCACGGTGAGGGCTGGGTGGTCGACGGCCCGCCGGCTGGCCGGCCCGCCATCGAGGGCGACGGGCAGCGGCAGGGCAAACCCGAACGGGTCGACGACGTGCAGCGCGCGTTTACGGCTGAGGTTCGTCACGGTCCAGATCTGCCCGACCTGCTCCACGCAGCCGGCCACCCGACTGATGCCGGTGTCGGCGGGGTCGAGCTGGATATCGCATACCCGGTCCCGCCCGAACACGCACCGGCCGCCCGGTTCGACTCTGCGGTGCTCCTGATCATAGTCGACCAGTAAGTGGTTAGACGTACGCCGCGGGCGCATCAAATCTACTCGAACAACATCAGTGATAGGATTCCCGCGTGGTCGTCGCTGGAGTAGCTTGAGGGAGACAAATCGAAGCGGATGCGGTTAGCGCCTCGAATATTGTCCGCCAGGGTGCCCACGTGATAGCTTCCTACCGTTGCGGACCTGACAGGGTGCCAATCTGGAGAGTTATCCCACATGGCAGAAAGGCTTACAGTTATCTGCATCTCTGCATCCGGATTGTTGTCGTCGAGTCCAAATTTAGCTTCTACTCGGGAATATTTGCCGAGCGTGTTGAACTGAATCATTACGGTGTTGTAGTAGCCCAGATTGGAGAGCAGGATATCCGAATATGATTGGTCGTCCACTCGGATACTAATGGGAAAACGACCTGCTGGAATTCTGTTGAATTTTTAGGGCCAGATCTGGGTATACCGAGGATATGACCGAAGGAGCTGAGAAGAGGATTCTGCGGAGGTCTCTTGAAGAGACCCGTTTTC